>JANPGL010000411.1:0-5664 GCA_031423915.1 Actinomycetes bacterium
GATATCGGACAGGTATACGGCGATCGGGCCGTCAGCGAGCTGCTCGCGGGAACGCTCACGGTGGAGCAGGCCGCCATGGCCAAGTGGTGGTGCACGGAGCTGCAGAAGCGCGTGGTCGACCAGTGCGTGCAGCTCCACGGCGGCTACGGCTACATGAGGGAGTACCCGATCGCCCGGGCCTACGCCGACAGCCGCATCACGACGATCTACGGCGGCACGACCGAGATCATGAAGGAGATCGTCGGCCGCTCGCTCGGTCTGTAGCGAGCGCCACCGTCGGCACGGCAGGGCTTCGTGCCGCCGCCCGGCTACTGACACCCGATCGTCACAGCCCCAGGGAACCGCAGCGCCCGGGCCGTCGTCGGAGGTGGCATGACCCGCTCACGAACGCTCGGTGCACTGTCCGTCGCCCTCGTCGCCGCGTTGGCCCTCCCGGCCTGTGGCAGCAGCTCGGCCACATCGGGCGAGTTCGCCGAGAGCGCGTCGGCCACGAGCGCGGCCGCCGCTACGACCGTCGCGGGGTCGGCCGCCCTCGCCGACGCCGGGCCGGGCAGATCGGCCGACGGGAAAACGAGCACCATCGCCCCGCAGACCAGCCCGAACCCGCTGCCGGGCGGCCCCACGCCGGTGCCCGCCCCGCCCGCCGACCGCAAGGTGATCGTGGCCGTCACGCTGGACGTGGAGGTGGCCAACGTGGCCACCGCCGGCGCCAAGGTGGCGTCGATGGCCGAAACGCTCGGCGGCTACGTGCAGAGCCAGCAGGCCGCGTTCGCCGGCGACCGGCCGTCGTCGACCATCGTGCTCAAGGTGCCGCCGGCCAGGGTGACCGATCTGCTCACGTCGGTCGCCGGCCTGGGCAAGGTCGTCAACCAGACCCAGCAGGCCGAGGACGTGACGGCACAGTTCGTGGACCTCGAGAGCCGCATCTCCACGGCGCGCGCCTCGGTGGCGCGCGTGCGCGAGTTCCTGGGACGCACGACGAACGTGAACGAGCTGGCGGGGCTGGAGGCCGAGCTGACCCGACGCGAGACCGAGCTCGAGCAGCTGGTGGCCACGCAGCAGGGCCTGGCCGCCCGCTCGGCCATGGCCACGGTGACGATCGGGCTCGTGCCGCTGTCGACCGTGGTGACCACGACCACCGTCGACAACCGGCCGATGAGCCCGGGACGGGCGTTGCACCGGGGCACCGACGCCCTCGTTTCGGTCGCCAGGGCCGTCGCCATCCTCGCGGCGTTCCTCCTGCCGTTCCTGCCGGTGCTCCTCGTGCTGTCGGTCGTGGTGGCGATCGTGCGGCGCCGCACCGCCCGGCGCCGTGCGGCGACCCCGGGGCCGGCGCCGCTGCCCTCGCCGACTCCCGTCGTGGTCGCCCCCGAGGTCGAGCGCGAGCAGGTGGACGCCTGACGGCCGACGCCCGCTACGGTGCACCTCGGCGGTGGGGGTCGCCGCCGAGGGGGGCACCATGGGGATCGAGACGCTGGCGTTCGGCTACGGGCTGATCGAGGGCCCGCGGTGGGCGCCCGACGGCGGCCTGTACTTCAGCGACGTGCACAACGGCGGCGTGCGTCGCCTCGACCCGTCGGGCGAGGTGTCGGTGGTGGTCCCCAAACGGCGCGGCGTCGGCGGCATCGCCCTCCACGCCGACGGCGGGCTGGTGCTGAGCGGCAAGAACATCTGCCACGTGCGCGACGGCGCGACGCGCGTCCTCTACGAGCGCGACGACGTCGGTGGCTTCAACGACCTGTACACCGACGGGCAGGGCCGGGTGTACGTCGGCTCGCTGCGCGACGACCCGTTCTCGGTGGGGGAGGACCGGCGCACGGGCGACGGGTACCGCATCGACGCCGAAGGTTCGGCCGTGACCCTGTACGAGGGCATCTCGCTGTCGAACGGCATCGGGTTCTCGCCCGACGGCGGCGTGCTGTACCACGTCGACACGCCCGTCGGGATCTGGGCCCACGACGTCGACGGCGACGGGGTGGTGGCCGGCAGCCGGCGCGTCTTCGCCACGCTCGATCGCGGCCAGGCCGACGGCCTCGCCGTCGATACCGACGGCGGCGTGTGGGTGGCGTCGATCAACGCCGGCGTCACGCGGTTCCGCGCCGACGGTTCGTTCGATCGTCGCCTCGAGCTGCCGTCGAGGTTCGTGACGAGCCTCTGCTTCTCCGGTCCGCGGCTCGACGAGCTGATCGTCGTGACGGCCGACAACACCGACGACCCCGACCGAAAAGGAACGATCTTCCGCGTCAGCGCCGACCTGGTGCAGGCCGCCGGAGTGCCCGCCCCGCTGGCGAGGATCTAGACGGCGTCGAGGTTCTCGTCGTTACGCCGTCGCCGCGGGGGTGACGCTCGTGACGCGCACGGCGACGGCCGTGCGAGCCGGCACGGTGGTGGCCAGCCAGAGGCGGCCGAGCGAGTCGGCGTCGAGCGAGTCGTGCTCGACGCGCAGGGCCGTGCCGGCGGCGTCGCCCGTCGTCACGATCGGACGATCGTGCACGGCCTGCAGCACGGCCTCGATCGCCACGGCCAGCCGGACGGCGTGGTCGGGCGGTGGTGCGGCGCCGTGGTGGGCCGACAGGAGGTAGCGCAGCTCGATCGCCAGGGGAGCCAGGCCGTCGCGCCCCGGTCCGGGCCCGGGGCGGATGCGCGTGGTCTCCACCGGGCGCACCCCGTACAGGAACCAGTTGAGCCCCAGCGTCGCGTCCGCCAGGTCGGGTGGGCCGACGGACACCGTCAGGCCCGGCACGGCGACGCCGGCCGAGGTGGCGGTCAGGTGGGCCAGCGCGCGATGCGCCGTCTCGATCACGACGCACAGTTCACACCATCGGGCGGTGGTGCGGGTGTGACCGTGGCGTCAGGCGGCCGCGGGCTCCAGCACGTCGGCCGAGCCAGGGACGAACACGTAGAGGCGGGCCACGACCACCACCGACAGCACCAGGTTGTGCACGGCCGACACCCAGATCGCCGGGGTGCCGGTGGCGAAGCCGTAGGCGGCCCACTGGACGCTCGAGAACACGGTGATCAACCACGTCGGCCGCGACAGCCCCGACAGGTCGGCGGTACGCAACGCCACGAGGACCTGCGGGTAGAACACGAGCGCCGACAGGATGCTGGCGAAGGTGCCGAGTGCGGCCATGGGGAGCGTGGCCACCACGACCGCCTCCGCGGCCAGGAGACTGCCGAGGAGCGCCAGTGCACGGCCGATGCCGGGAGCCCGTTCGGCGCGCAACGTGCGCAGCATGCCGGCGACGCACCCCACGAGCACGACGTTCACGACCACGCTGGGCCACAGCCCTCGCGACGATCCGAACACGATCCAGGCGCCCGACTGCGACCCGAGCAACGCCCACATCCCCGGCGACACGCCGGCCACGTTGCGGGTGCGCGCCGTGCGCATCACCTGGGGGACGAGCTGCACGCAGGCCACCGCGGCCGCGCTGTATCCCAGGACATCCGCCACCAGAGCCGCCACATGGTCGACTGTATCGACGGGGTGGGCGGCCCGGTCGGGCCGGCAGCGGTGCCTCGCGTCACCTCGGGCCGACGGGTCGGTGGCCGCGGGCGGCCGGATCGGCGAAACAGCGGGCGGTCTCGACGCGCACCGCACTCGCGGGCATCGAGGGGTCGCCGGTCATGAGCCCCGTCAGCGCGGCCGACTTGGCGGCGCCCGACACGAGGAAGCAGACGGCGCGCGCCCGGTTCACGACCGGACGGGTGAGGGTGAGGCGCACATGGCCCTGGTACTCGCGCGACACGGCCACGTCGCGGTCGTCCACCCCGATCACCGGGTCGCCCGGCGTCCACGACGCGGTGTGGCCGTCGGCGCCGAGGCCGAGGTGCACGACGTCGAGGATCCCCCCGCAGGCCACGTGGAGGTCCCCGGCATAGGCCACCGCCGCCCGATCGAGGTCGGGGTCGGCCACGTCCATCTCGTGCACGTGCGCGCCCGCCTCGCGCAGCGGGCGGAGCTGGTTGGCGTTGCGGTCGGGGTCGCCCTCGGGGGCCACGCGCTCGTCGACCTGCCACACGTGCACGTGCTCCCACGGCAGGCGGAGGCCCGACAGCGCGACGAACATGACGGCCGGGCTGCTCCCGCCGCTCACGGCCAGGTGCGCAGTGCCGCGTTCGGCCCACGCCGACCACACACGATCGGCGACCCACAGCGCGGCGCGCGACGAGAGGTCCTCGGTAGGGATCACCTCAACATGCACTGTTCCACTCCTGGATCACTCGGTTCTCGTGGTGCCATCCCAACCGGGACACGGTGGCCGGGTCCAGGTAGAAGATGCGCCCCAGTTCGGGATGTACCCCGACCCAGCGGGCGGCAAGCACGTCGAGCAGGTGGCCGTGGGCGAAGATGAGCACGTCGCCGTCGGCCGACAGGGAGCGCCCGATCACCCGGTCGGCGCGTGCCGCCACCTGCGAGAGCTTCTCACCGTTGCGCGGGCCGTCGCGCCAGATCGTCCAGCTCGGCCGATCGGCGCGGATCTCGGGCGTCGTGCGGCCCTCGTCGTCGCCGTAGTCCCACTCCATCAGGTCGGGATCGGCGGTGACGCGGTCGCCGAACCCGGCCAGCTCGGCCGTGCGCCAGGCCCGCTGCAGCGGAGACGACCACACCTCGGCGAACGTGCGGCCGGCCAGCCGGTCGGTCAGCTTCCGAGCGGCCGCCTCGCCCGCTTCGGTGAGCGGCAGGTCGGTGCGACCCGTGTGCCGGCCGGCTCGGGCCCACTCGGTCTCGCCGTGGCGCACCACCACGAGGTGGGGGCGGGGGAGGCGGTCATCCATGCCGATCCGCCCCCTACACCGACGGCTGGTGCCAGCCGCTGCCGTCGACCAGGGCGTCGGCCTCGGCGGGACCCCACGAACCGCGCGGGTACGCGAACACCGGCCCGGGGTTGTCGAGCGCGGGCTGCACGACGCGCCACGTCTCCTCCACCTCGTCCTGGCGGGCGAAGCGGCGCAGCTCGCCTTGGAGCGCGTCGTCGATGAGCCGCTCGTACGCCTCGCGCCGCTCGCCCAGCGCGGCGGCGAAGTCGCACGCCAGGTCGACGTCCTCGCTGTCGAGGTGTGGGCCGGGTGTCTTGGCCTGCACCGTGAACGTGACGCCGTCCCGCTTGCCGAGACGGAAACGGATGAGGTTCGGCTTCGGTGCGGGGCCACCGGCTTCGTCGAACAGCATGCGCGGCGGTGGCTTCATCTGCACCACGGCCTCGGTGGCGGCGGCGGCCAGGCCCTTGCCCGCCCGCACGAACCACGGGACGCCGGCCCAGCGCCACGAGTCGATCTCGAGCTTCACGGCGGCGAAGGTCTCGACCTGCGAGCCATCGGCCACGCCCGGCTCCTCGCAGTACCCGTCGTACTGGCCACGCACGAGGTTCTTGCACTCGATCGGCCGCATGGCCGCGAACACCTTGGCCTTCTCGTCGTGGAGGTGGCGCGCCGCCGGACCCACCGGCGGCTCCATGGCCAGCAGCGCCACCACCTGCAGCAGATGGTTCTGGACGACGTCGCGGATGGCACCGACCGAGTCGTAGAAGCTGCCGCGACCCTCGACGCCGATCGTCTCACTCATCGTGATCTGCACGCTGCGGACGTAGTTCCTGTTCCAGACCGGTTCGAGGAGCGTGTTCGAGAAGCGGAACACGAGCAGGTCCTCGACGCTCTCCT
>JANPGL010000412.1:0-12370 GCA_031423915.1 Actinomycetes bacterium
GGCTTGGCCTCGACCTCGATGCCCGTGTTGAGGAGGTCGTCAGGCTCGGTCAGCACGAGGTTGCCAAGGCCACCTGGGAACAGCATCGCGAACAGTTGCGTGAAGTGCATGCCGACGTCGGCGAAGGCGGCCGAGAACACGGTTTGGATCTCGAGGTCGACTGCCTTGACTACACGCATCAAGTCACGACGCGTGCTGCGCACGTCTTCGAGTTGATCTTCGAGGAACTTGTGACGCGTCTGCAGTTCGTTGAACTCCTCCAACGCCAGCGGGTTGATCGGACCCATGATCCGCAGCTCGCGCTCGAGATCACGGACCCGGGCCGGGGCGTTCGTGTTCTCGGCCAGCTGCGGCGGGTCGGCCGCCATCGCCACATCGGGCTCGACGTCGTGATCGCGACGGAGGGTCTCGACGGCCTGTTCGAGCCGCAGCCGCACCTCGGCCTCGTCGAGCTCGGCGCGTCGGAGTCGTTCGCGCAGCTCCTCGAGCTCGCGCTCGTGGCGGGCGCGGGCCTTGCGATGCTCGTCGAGCGACTGGGCGACCGAACGCGCCTCCTCGCTCTGGAGGCGCCGCCGCTCCTGCAGCTCGGCGAGCTGGGCGTCGACGACCGTGCGATCGGTCTGCAGCACCTCACCAAGGCGATCGAGGGCCACGAGCGTGCGCTCGAGCTGCTGGCGCCGTTCGGCCGCCTCGGCCCGGGCGATGGCGTCGGCCTTCAGTCGATCCTCGGTCTCGGCCAGGCGGCGGGTGAGGAACGCACGACGCTCCTCCAGCCCGGCGCCACGCACGGACAGGTCGCGGCGCTTCCCGGTGACCGAGGCGATGGCGGCGTCGAGCCGGGCGCGCACCTCGCGGCGGGCACGGGCGGCTTCGGCCTGGGCCGTCTCGTGGGCCTCCAAACCGGGCAGCACGGCCTCGAGCTCGGCGATGCGCGACTGCTCGCGGGCGAGCCGCTCGGCCAGCTCGGAGCGCGTCTGCTGCAGCGCCTCGGCCTCGGTGTGGGCCTCGCGCCGCTCTGCCTGGGCCCGGTTCAGCCCGGTCTGCGCGCTCGAGAGACGGCCGTCGTTGGTGTCGAGACGTCGGGTCAGCTCGCTCTCGCGCTGGCGCGCCGCAGTGAGGTCGGCTCGGACCGCCTTCGCTCGCTCGTCCTGTCGGGCCAGCTCGGCCGCCGCGGTCTGCGACCGGGTCGTGGCCTCCTCGAGGGCGGCACCAGTGGCACCGGCCGACGGGACGCCCACCCGCCAGCCCTGCTCGCCGAAGCGGTCGCCGTCGCGGGTGACGACGACCGCGCCCGGGTGGGCCAGCACCGTGTCGACCGCTGCGGTCCAGCCGCCCTCGACGGCGACGGCACCGCCGACGATCCCGTCGAGCAGTCGCTCCACCGACGGGTTCGAGCTGCGCACGTGGCGGCGCACGGGCTCACCCACGGGTGGCGGCGTGCGCGCCGGCAACAGCGAACCGAGCGGCAGCACCGCGCCCGGCGTGCTCGACGAGTGCAGCGTGGTCAGGGCGAGGCGGGCCGAGTCGATGCCGTCGACGACGACGGCCGACAGGGCCTCGCCGGCGGCGGCCTCGAACGCGGCCGTCCAGCCCTCGTCGACGTCGACCAAGTCGAGCAGCGTGCCGACCACCCCCGACACGTCCGCCAGCTTCTCGGCGCCGGCGCGGGCGCGGGCGGCGTCGAGGGCCAGCCCGAGCGCGTCGGCGCGCGCCTGCCAGGTGGACCGCTCGTCCTGGGCCGCCCGCAGGTCGTGCTCGACCGCCTCGAGCTCGGCCTCGGCCGCCGCCCGGGCCGTCTCGGCGGCGGTCAGGTCGTCGACGAGCGGTGCCTCCGATTGGCTGGCCTGCTCGCATTCGCCGCGGAAGCGCTCGACCTCGCCCTCGAGCCGGGCGGCGCGCTCCTCCAACGCCTTCATGCGGGCGTCGAGCCGGGCGGCTTCGGTGGCGCCGCGCTCGGTGGTGGACCGAAGGGTGCGCAGCTCGCCGCGGATCTCGGCCGCGCCGGCGCGGCGGTCACCGTCGAGCTCCGACGGCGCCTGAGCGGCATCGGTCTCCGCCTCGGCCAGGGTCAGCTGGGCCTCCAGATCAACCCTGCGGGCCTCGACCGAGGCCTCCTCCTCCCCCAGCGCCTCGACCTCTGGGGCGAGCCGCTCGACGGACGCCTCGACCTCGTCGAGCTCGGTGCGCATGCGCGACGCGTCGTTCTCGAGGTTGGCCACCAGGCCGGTGTCCATCAGGCGGCCCTTGTCGCGCTCGGTGGCCCGGCGGCGCTCGCCGAGGACGGCAGCCAGGCCCTTGGCGCGCTCTCGCAACTGCTCGACCCGTACGAGCGAATCGCCCAGGTCGAACCCGCCGAGGGCCGTCAGCTTCGCTTCGGTGGCCAGCACCTCGGTGTCGAGTCGGGCCAGCTCACTGCGCAGCTCGCCGTCGCGTCCGCCCAGTGCGCTGCGCTCGCCGTTCAACGCCGTGAGGCGACTCGTCAGGCCCGCGATCTCGCGGCCGGCCAGGAACACCTGCAATCCCTTCAGCTCGCTCACGACCTCGCCGTGACGGCGAGCCGCCTCGGCCTGGCGCTCCAACGGGCGGAGCTGGCGGCGCACCTCGCGCAACAGGTCCTGGACGCGCAGCAGGTTGGCCTCGGTGGCCTCGAGTCGGCGCTCGGCCTTCTCCTTGCGCTTGCGATACTTGAGCACGCCCGCCGCTTCCTCGATGATCGAGCGGCGGTCTTCGGGTCGGGCGTTGAGCACGGCGTCGATCTGGCCCTGGCTGATGATCACGTGCTGCTGGCGGCCGACGCCCGAGTCGCTCAACAAGTCCTGGATGTCGAGCAGGCGGCACGGGGTGCCGTTGAGGGCGTACTCGCTCTCGCCCGTGCGGAACAGGGTGCGGGTGATCGTGACCTCGGTGAACTCGATCGGCAGGATCCCGGCCGAGTTGTCGATCGTGAGGGTGACCTCGGCCCGTCCCAGCGCGGAGCGCTTCGACGTGCCTGCGAAGATGACGTCGTCCATCTTCTGGCTGCGCACGGCCGAAGGGGCTTGGGCGCCGAGCACCCAGGCGATGGCGTCGACCACGTTGGACTTGCCCGACCCGTTCGGGCCGACCACCACGGTGACGCCCGGCTCGAGCTGCATCACGGTCGTGTCGGCGAAGGACTTGAAGCCCTTCAGGGTGAGGGAGCGCAGGAACACGTCGGGTCGCCGCCAGCCAGGGGTCTCGGAAGGTCACGCCGCCCGCCCGTAGCGGGGACCCTGCGACCCTAGCAGCACCCCCGCCGGGGGCCGCCGGGCCGCCGCCGGGCCGACTCCGCTCTCGTGCACCTCGGGAGCTTTGGGTAGCCGCAGCCCCCGCTCCCGCGGTTACCGCTACCCAAAGTCGCCGACGACCGGGGCTCAGGCCGTGGCCCGGCGCGCCAGGTCGGCGGCGCGCCGGTCGTAGAGCGCCCGCACGTCCCGCACGGTCGCCGCTCGGTGGTCGCGCAGGTCGGTGTCGGTGACCCGATCGACCTCCCAGCCCCGCAGTCGCAGCTGGCGGTCTCGCCACTTGTCGTAGGTCGAGTCGAGGCGGCCGCCGTGCCAGCTCACGTGATCGACCTCGATCGCCAGACGCAGGTCGGGCCAGGCCAGGTCGGGGTGCACGTCACGCCCTCGGGCGAGCTCGATCGGGTGCTGGCGCACCGGCGCCGGTACCCCCAGGGCGACGAGCGCGCCGACCAGGACCAGCTCGTCGTGCGATCCGACGGGCTTCACCCATGCCGGTCGGCTCGCCAGGACGTCGACGAAACGTCCCGACCCGTCGCGGCCCGGTCGGGCCAGCCGGCGTGCCGCCGCCCACAGCGTCGGCACCGTGAACATCCCGCGGTCGATCCCCTGCTCGATGAGGGACTCGAGCGCGTCGGCGTCGAGCACGGCGGCGAGGTCGAAGGCGGTGCGCTGGGACGACGTGACGACGATGCCGTCACCCCGGCGGACCAGGTCGGTACGCGGGAGGGCGCGGGTGCGGTGGAGCACCACGTGCGCCGGCAGGGCCGAGAGGTCGAGCGAGCGATGGTGGGCAATGGTCACGTGCACACTGCCGTCGCGCGGCAGGCCCCGGAAGGCCGCGAGCGAGCCGGCCGACGTGTGCGAGATCGCGCCGCCCGTCGCCGCCACGGCGACGGCGTACGCCTGCAGGACGGTCGGCGGCACGGCGGCGACGACGTAGACGGCCCGACAGGCGCGCCGAAGCACGCCCAGCCGAATCTGGGTGTCGACGTTGCGGGCGGTGAAGCCGAGTCGGACCAAGCGGTCGAGCGTGACGACGCCGTGATGCGTGGCGGACCACGCAGCGAGCGCCTGGATGGGGCTCATGGGGGCCCTCCGTCGTGGGTTGCGGACGGGAGGGGAAGCCGCGACGACGCTACTGCTTCCCCTCCGCCGCCCGACCCGCCGCCGGCTTTGGGTAGCCGCACCTGCGTACTGGGTGGCCCCGACTACCCAAACCTTGGGCGGGTCCGGGTTCGCCCCCGACCTTCCCCACCTTTGGGTAGCGCCAGCCACCGCTCAGGTGGCCACCGCTACCCAAAGGCCCGGGGCCTCAGCAGTCTCCGCTCGTGAACACGCCGGCGGAATCGCTCCCCACGGTGCACGTGTAGACCGTGCCCGATGTCGAGCTGAACTGCACCGTCACGGTCGGAGGACCGAACGCGACCGGCGTCGCGGTCCATGTGCCGTTGACGACCGACGCCGTGACGAAGTGGATCCCGTCCGCGCAGGCACGGACGCTGACCGTCCCGGCCCGCCTCACCGCGCGCACGTCGATCGCGCAGACCGCCCCGGCGGTGGTCGCCGGCGGCGCCGCTGCCGTCGTCGTGGTGGTCACGATCGTCGCGGCGGTGGTCGTGGAGGCAGAGGGATCCGGGATCGGTGCGCGCGCCAAGGCGGTCGTCGGGGCGAGGGACTGGGTCGCTGCGGCGGACGACGCCGGGGTCGATCGGGTCCCGGTCGTCGCCACCAGCGAGGAACCCGTGGTGGTCGACGGGTCGGCCGGCGCGGAGACCGAGGTCGACGAGGTCGCCGGCGCCACCGACGGGGCGGCGCTGGCCGGGTGATCGGCCTCGGTCGTCACGGGCGTCGTGGGCGGCGGCACGAACGGGGTCGACGGGTCCGGGCGGTCCGTGCGAACGATGAGGAGGATGGCCAGGGCGGCGGCCACCGACGCGGCGACGGCTCCGATCAGCACGACCATCCGGTGCCGGCTCCGACCCCGATCAGCCGGGCGCACGTAGAGCGGCCCCTCGATCTCGGTGTCGAGCCAGCGGCCGAACGCCACCAGTTGCTCGTCCAGGTCAATCACGGTCGACCTCCAGGTCGCAGCGGAGCCGAGCGAGGGCCCGGGCCAGGTGGGTGCGGACGGTCGAGTGGTCGACACCCAGGATGTCGGCCACCTCCTGCTGGGTGAAGCCGTAGGCGTGGACGAGCACGACGCACACCCGCTGCGACTCGCTCAGCGCCTCGAGCAACGCCACGAGCCGAGGTTCGACGTCGGGCACCCCCTCGACGGGCCGCGGCTCGAACAACGGCGGCCCGGGCCTGCGCAACCGGCGCGCCGCCGACTGCCCGACGCGGTACAGGTACCCGGCCGGGTTCGACATGGCCAGCACGCGCTCGCGGTGCTGCCACAGGTACGCCATCGCCTCGGCGCAGGCGTCGACGCCCACCGCCGGGCCGTAGGCGGCCGCCAGGGCCCGCCTCAGACGCGGCTCGTGCTGGCGACAGAAGGCCTCGAACGTGTCCACCACGAGCGGAAAGCCGTCAGCGGCCCGGGATCGTGACAAGCGATTCGACGATCACCGGGTGAGGCTAGGCCCGCGCCGCGCCCCGACCGTAAGGTGCGACCCATGCAACGGCAGCGGATCCTGGTGACCAACGACGACGGCGTGACGGCCCCCGGCCTCGAGGCGCTGGCCGCCGCGCTGCACAACGCCGGGCACGACGTGCTCGTGGTCGGCCCGATGCACGAGCGCTCGGGCTCGGGCGCGGCGGTCGGGCACCTGGCCCACGGCGCCACCATCGCGGTCGAGGCCCACCGGCTCGCCGCTTGCCCCGACGTCCTGGCCTACGGCGTCGACGGCCCACCCGCGCTGTGCAGCCTGCTCGGCTTCTTCGAGGTGTTCGGCGCCAAGCCCGACCTCGTGCTCTCGGGCATCAACCGCGGCGCCAACACGGGCCGCGGCCTGCTGCACAGCGGCACGGTCGGCGCCGTGCTCACGGCGGCGGACCTCGGCATCTCGGGCGCCGCGCTCAGCCTCCACATGGACAACGACGCCGAGAACCCGCTGTGGGGCACGGCGGCCGAGGTGGCGCTCGCCGCGGTGGACTGGTTGACGACGCTGCCCCGCAAGACGGCCCTGAACATCAACGTCCCCGACCTGCCGCTGGCCGAGCTGAAGGGCGCCCGCTGGGGGCGCCTGTCGGCCTTCGGCCCGTTCGCCACGAAGATCGTGGGCGAGGTGCCCGGCCACCTGACCGTGCAGATCTCGCCGCGCGAAGTGACGCTGAAGCCCGACACCGACACGGCGCTCGTCCACGAGGGCTACGTCACGGTCACGTCGCTCGTGACGCCGCGTGCGACCGAGCCGCTCGACGTGGAAGGCGCGCTCGAGCCCCTGCTCGCCCGCCACGCGGGCCGCGCCGACTGACCGCTACTGCAGGCCGGCGTACGAGCCGCCGTCGACGGGCAGGTGGGCGCCGGTGATGTAGCGCGCCGACTCGGAGCACAGGAAGGCCACGACGCGACCGAAGTCGGACGGGTCGCCGACGACGCCGGCCGGGATGCCGAGCGCAGCGGCGTCGGGAGCACCGTTGGCGTAGAGGCCCTTGATCCGATCGGTGGCGTGGAAGCCAGGCTGCGCCGAGTTCACCGTCACGCCGTCGCGTGCGACCTCGCGGGCAAGCGTCTTCAGGAAACCCGTGGTACCGGCGCGCGCCGTGTTCGACAGGATCAGGTTCGGGATGGGCTGACGCACCGACACCGACGTGATGGCGCACACCCGGCCCCACCCCTGGGCCTGCATCGCGGGTACCGCGGCCTTGCACATGGCCACCACCGAGAGCAGGTTCAGGTCGATGGCCCCGGCGTACGCGTCGAGCGGCGTGGAGGCGAACGTGCCGGGGGGCGGCCCGCCGGCGTTCGGCACCAGGATGTCGAGCCCGCCGAGTGCCTCGGTGGCGGCGGCCACGAACGCCGTGCCGCCAGCGGCGTCGCCGACGTCGACGGCCAGGCCGATGCAGCCGTGCCCGACCTGCGCGGCGGCGGCCTGCACCCGCGCCGCGTCGCGACCGCAGATCACCACGGCGCATCCGGCTTCGGCCAGAGCCTGTGCGGTGGCCAGACCCAGCCCGGCCGACGCTCCGGCCACAGCGGCTCGACGGCCGGTGATCCCCAGGTCCACGATGCTCCCCCTTCGGCGCCGCGCCGTCGCGGCCGATCGGCACGGTACCGGACGCGCCGACGTGATCCGGTCGTGCGGTCAGCGCACCAGGACGCCCGGTGCGTTGGCCTCGATGGCGCGCAGCGCATCGTCGACCGTCGTCGCCCCGGGGAACGGGATGAGGCGGTGGACCCCGGCAGCGGCGAAGGCCTCCACCGAGGCCGGTGTGAGCGGCCGGTTCGGGGTCACCGAGATCGTCAACTGGCCCTGGGCGCGACGGATGCCGAACTCGTCCGCCGCCCGGGCGATGCCCGCCACGCATTCGGCGGCCCGCTGCGGCGAGAGCGCGAACCCGTACCACTCGTCGGCGAAGCGCACGGTGCGCTCGTACGCGGCCGGGCTGTGCCCGCCCATCACGATGCGCGGGCCCCGGTCTCGGTCGAGCGGACGCGGGTGGGCGTCGACGCCGGCGAACGAGACGAACTCGCCGTCGAACGCCGGTGCGTCCTGTGTCCACAGCGCCTGCATGGCGGCCAGGTACTCCATCGAGCGCGCGCCACGTCGCGCCATCGGTGCGCCGAGGGCCCGCATCTCGGGCTCGAGGTAGGCGACACCGACGCCGACGAGCAATCGACCACCGCTCAGCCGGTCGAGACTGGCGATCTCCTTGGCCAGGTGCACCGGATGCCGTTGGGGCAACAGGAGCACCCCGGTCCCGAGCAGCAGGCGCGTCGTGGCGGCGCCGGCCCACGCCAACGCCACCATCGGGTCGAGCATGGGGTCGGTCGGCTCGATCGGCGACGGCGGCACCCGGGGCGACGGCACGACCATGTGCTCGCCCGCCCAGACCGAGTCGTAGCCGAGCTCCTCGCACAGTCGCGCCGCCCGGATGACCGCGTCACCCGCAATGAGCGCGCCCGAGTTGATGCCGAACAAGCCGATCTTCATCCGCTCATCGTGGCACGGTCAGACCGAGGCGACCGCCGAGGACGAGTCGACGACCGGGTCGGAAGACCGGCGAAGTGCAGGATGGCGGTGGGCGGCGAACAGCAGGCAGAGCGACACCTGCACCAGCACGGCCGGCGCCAGCAGCGGCGACGGTCCGACTCCACCGGTGACGGCCTTCCACCAGCGGCTGGCCATCGACATCGTGTCCCACGTCGCGCTGTAACGGCGGTCGAGCGGACCCGACTGGTAGTTGCCGTGGACGTGCTCCCACATGCCGAGCACCGCCGTGAGCACGCCGAGCACCGCCACGGCGCGCACCGCCCGCACCATGAGCGGGATCGGCCACAGCCACAGGACGACGACCGCGGCACCGAGGCCGGCGAGCGCCAGCCACGGGATGATCTGGTCGCCCGACTTCCAGTGACGCAACGTCGCCAGTTCGACGAGCGTGCCGACGACGCCGAGCCCGGCGAGCACGAGGAAGCCACGGCGGAACGTCGCCGAGGGATCGGTGGTCGCCACGGTCAGGCCGCGGTGAGGCTGGCGACGATCTTGTCGAGCACCGCCGGGTCGGGGTTGTACTTGGCGAGGTTGTCGCGCAGCCGCGTCCAGTTGGCGTCGTCGGCCGGGTACGGCCGGTACTCGACGATCTCCTTGGCCCAGCGCGCCGCGCTCGGGACGCCGTTTGAGGTCAGGACGGCGGCGATGTCCGACTCGGTGGCCGTGTTGGCGTTCACCGTCTTGGCGGTGGTGGCGCCCTTCGCGCTGGTCGCCGGGGTCGCCGCTGTCACCGTGGCCGCCGCCGTGGACGAGGAGCCGCTGCCCGACGAACTGCCGCATGCGGCGAGCGTGACGGTGGCGGCCAGGGCGGCCAGGGCGATCGGGGTGCGCAGACGCATGGGCGGGTCCTTCGAGGCATGGCGGCGGGAGCTCCCGCCGCGGAACGCCGATCACCGTGCACGTCCAGGATCGACGCTTCGTCTGAACCCCCTGAGGATCGGCTGTGAACGAGCATGACGTCGGCCACGCCCGGCAGCTCAGCGCTGGCAGCGGCGGCAGAAGAAGGTCGACCGACCGGCCCAGGCGATGCGCAGCACCGGCCGACCGCAGCCGAGGCACGGTTCGCCTTCGCGGTCGTAGACCGCGTGGTGCTCCTGGTACCCGCCGCCCAGCCCGCCGAGGTCGACGTACTGGGCGTCCGACAACGTCGACCCGCGCGCCGCGATGGCGGCCGGCAGGATGGTGTGGATGGCGGCGTGCAGCCGGCCCAGCTCGCCCCGGGTGAGCGACGACCCGGGTCGGGTGTGGCGCACCCCGGCGCGGTGGGCGATCTCGTCGGCGTAGATGTTGCCGATGCCGGCGATGACGCGCTGGTCGGTGAGCAGCGCCTTCAGCTGGCGCCGACGTGGTTTGAGCACACCGGCCAAACCGATGACGTCGAGCTCGAGCGGTTCGGGGCCGAGCGCCTCCAGGTCGGGCGCCTCCACGGCGAGCCGGTCCGGGTCGACGACGGCCACCTCGCCGAACGTGCGCGGGTCGACGAAGCGCAGCTCACGCCCGTCGTCGAGCGTGAAGCGCACGTGGGTGTGCGGTGCGAGCGGCACGGTCGGCGCGTCGGCCACGAGGAGCTGGCCGCTCATGCGGAGGTGCACGAGGAGCCAGCGCCCGTCGTCGAGCGTGACGAGAAGGTACTTGCCACGACGCTTGGCGGCGACGAGGCGCCGCCCGAGCGCGCCGGCCCGCAGCGCCTCGGCCGACGTGCGTCGCACCGTGCGGGCGCCCGTGGCCACCACGTCGGTCACGGTGGCCCCGACGACGAGTGCCTCCAGGTCGCGGCGGACCGTCTCGACTTCGGGGAGCTCGGGCATCAGACGCCAGGGAACGCTTCGCGCAGCCGGGCGCACGCCTCGCGCGCCGCCGCCTGCTCGGCCTGCTTCTTCGAGCGTCCCTCGCCGGATCCCCATGCCGTGCCGGCGATGTGGACGGTCGCTTCGAAGCGCTTGGCGTGGTCGGGTCCATCGGACACCAGCACGTACACGGGCGGGGCACTGAACAGCTCGGCGGACAGCTCCTGCAGGCTCGTCTTGTGGTCGAGCCCGCCGAGGCGGCCGACGGCCTCCTCGAGGCGCGTTACGAGGGTGCGGGTGATCAGATCCCGGGCGGGCTCCCCGCCGCCGTCGAGATACACCGCGCCGAACACGGCTTCGAGCGCGTCGGACAGGATCGACGGTTTGCGCCGGCCACCCGCCGCGGCCTCGCCTTTGCCGAGCAGCAGTTCCTGGCCGAGGTCCAGCTCGTCGGCCACGGCGGCCAGCGCACCGGCGTTGACGACGGCCTTGCGGAGGTCGGTGAGCTTGCCCTCGGGCAGGTCGGGGTACCGGCGGTAGACGAGGTCGGCGATGGTCCAGCCGAGCACGGCGTCGCCGAGGAACTCGAGGCGCTCGTTGCTGGCGTTGCCCGGGTACTCGGAGCACCACGACCGATGGGCGAGCGCCTGCCGGAGCAGGGCCCGGTCCGCGAAGGCGTACCCGAGTCGGTGCTCGAGCCCGTCAAGATCGGGGGACGTCATCGTCCCGGCCCATCGATGCGCAGTGGGTTGTCTCCAGTTGGTCAGGCGGGTTTGCCCGCCCGGGCGAACACATAGTCGACCGCGTCACGCACGGTCTTGAGGTCCTCGAGGTCTTCGTCCTCGATGCGGAAGCCCACGGTGCGCTCGCCGATCTCTTCCTCGAGGGCCTCGACCAGCTCGATCAGGGCGAGCGAGTCGGCCTGGAGATCGTCGGCGAACGACTGGCCTTCGGTGATGGCCGACGGCTCGATCTCGAGGATGTCGGCCAACCGGTCACGGATCAGCTCGAAGATCTCACGGCGATCCATCGGTCCCTGTTCCACGTGCGTCTCGGCGGGCATGTCGGCACTTCCTCCTGATGGGTGTCCGACGGCGGGTCGGACGGTAGTCGAACGTTCAGTCGTTCCGGAAAACGCGGCCGTCAGGCGCTGATGGCGGCACGCAGGTGACCGACCAGGTCGGCCTTGGCCATGTCGGCACCGACCTTGATGGCGTTCACCATGGCCCGGGCTGACGACGAGCCGTGGCTGATGATGCAGACACCGTCGACGCCCAGGAGCATGGCCCCACCGTAGGTCTCCGGATCGAGCACCCCGTACAGCTCCAGCAGCGCAGG
Source organism: Actinomycetes bacterium (assembly GCA_031423915.1). Taxonomy (GTDB): domain Bacteria; phylum Actinomycetota; class Acidimicrobiia; order Acidimicrobiales; family Ilumatobacteraceae; genus JANMAT01. Next base: position 11,545 of record JANPGL010000412.1, read on the forward strand.
CATGAGGGCCTGGGTCGGCTCGGCGTACTCGGGCTTGGCGGAGAACGCGGCGAGCAGCGCTTTGACGATGGCCTTCATGCCACCCTCGAGGGTCTTCAGCACGACGTTGCCGGTGAAGCCGTCGGCCACGACCACGTCGACCTCGGTGGTCATGATGTCGCGGCCCTCGACGTTGCCGATGAAGTTGATGCCGGGGGCGACGGCGAGCAGCTCGTACGCCTCCTTGCGGAGCGTGTCGCCCTTGCCGGCCTCTTCCCCGATCGACAGCAGGCCGACGCGAGGCGTCTCGATGCCGAAGCGCGTCCGGGCGTACACCGAGCCCATCTGGCCGAACTGCACGAGCCATTCGGCCGACACTTCGGAGTTGGCGCCGGCGTCGAGCAGCACGGTGGGCGTGGAGCCGGGGACCGGGATGGGGGTGGCGATGGCCGGGCGGGCGACGCCCTTGATCCGGCCCATGCGCAGCAGCGCCGAGGCCATCGCTGCACCGGTGTTGCCCGCCGACACCATGGCCGACGCGCGACCGTCGCGGACGGCCTCGGCGCACCGGACGAGCGACGAGTCCTTCTTGCGACGGACGCTGGCGGCCGGGTCGTCGTCCATTCCGATGACCTCGGACGCGTCGAGCACCGGCAGGTCGCCGACGTCGCCGAGCTCTCCGGCGCGGCCGACCAGCAGCACCGGGATGCCTTCGGACGCGGCCTGGCGCGGGCCGGCCCCGGGGACGGGCGGGGGGTGGTGAGCGCCCCCAGCCGCCACGGCCTGGGGGCGGGGGGGGTGTGGGGGCCCCCACCCCGCCCCGCCGGGGGGTGGGCGACGGAGAAGG
>JANPGL010000413.1:0-3788 GCA_031423915.1 Actinomycetes bacterium
CCGACCCCGGCGCCCACCCCGGCCCCTCCGGCCCCCACGCCCGCGCCGACGGCCGCCCCGAAGCCCACCGCCCCGCCCACGACGCCCGCACCGTGCACCGGGAGCAAGTGCCCCTGATGCCGGTCTGGGCCCACCACGAGGGCCGCGCCATGGGGTCCGATCTCACGATCCTGGCGTGGGGGAACGCGCCCGACACCGCCGTGAGGTGGGCGATCGGCGAGGTCGCCCGTCTCGAGGCGTGCTGGAGCCGCTTCCTTCCCACCAGCGAGCTGAGCGCGCTCAACCGGTCGGCGGGCCGCGGACCGTTCGCCTGCTCGACCGTGCTGTGGGCCGCGGTGAGCCGTGCCGCGCAGGGTTGGGCGCGCACGCACGGCCTGTTCGACCCGACCGTGCTCCCGGCGCTGATCGGGCTCGGGTACGACCGCACGTTCGCGCAGGTGCCGCGCATCGGCCCCGACGAGCCGGCGGCGCGCCCGGTGCCCGGGTTCGACGTCGTCTCGCTCGACAACGAGGCGCGCCGCGTCACGCTGCCCGCCGGCGTCGCCCTCGATCTCGGCGGCATCGGCAAGGGTCTGGCGGCCGACGTGCTGGTGGCCGGCCTCGTCGAGCGGGGCGTCACCTCGGCCGAGGTTTCTCTCGGTGGCGACCTGAGAGTGACCGGACCCGGGCCCGACGACGACGACGCCTGGCTCATCGACGTGCAGCACGCCGGTGACGACTCGGTGCTGTTCCGCTTCCCGCTGGCCGACGAGGCGCTCGTGCAGTCGACGCGCCTGATGCGGCGATGGACGCGCGGTGGCCGCGAACTGCACCACCTCGTCGACCCGCGCACCGGATGGCCCGTGGACAACGGGATCGATGCCGTGGTGGCCACCGCACCCGAGGCGTGGTTCGCCGAGGTCGTGGCCAAGGCCGTGTTCGTGGCCGGCGAGACCGCCGGGCTGGCGTTGGCGGCCGCATCGGACGTCGACGTGTGGGTGGTGCGGTCGGACCGCACCGTCGTGGCGACCCCGCACGTCGCCGATAGCCTCACCGCCAGCGCAGGGAGGTGACCGTGCTACTCGCAGCCGTGGCCGACAACAAGCTCTGGTGGTACGTCTCGCGCTCCGCGGGCATGGTGGCGTGGGCCGTGTGCACCGCCAGCATCCTGTGGGGTCTCGCGCTGTCGACGCGCCTCGTCCGTCGCCGCGGCGCGCCGGCGTGGCTGCTCGACCTGCACCGCTTCCTCGGTGTGCTGTCGCTGGTCTTCACCGTCGTCCACATGCTGGCGCTCTGGTTGCACAGCACGATCGAGTTCAAGGAGTTCCCGTTCGGGCCGCGCCAGCTGCTCCTGCCGTGGGAGTCGCTGTACAAGCCCGGTCCGGTGGCCTGGGGCATCGTCGCGTTCTACCTGTTGATCTCGGTGCAGGTGTCGTCGTGGCTGATGAAGCGCATCCGACGCAAGCTGTGGCACACCATCCACCTCTCGTCGTTCGGGTTGTTCGTGTTCGCCACCATCCACTCGTTCACGGCCGGCACGGACCGGGCCAACCGTCTGGTGCAGTGGATCGCGCTCACCGGGGGCGCCCTGGTGTTCTTCCTGGTGGTCTTCCGCCTGCTGGCACCGAAGAAGGCGCAGCTGGCCGAGGAGCGCGCCGCTCGCGAACGCGCCAAAGGCACGCCGGCGTCGGTCTGAACGTCAGTCGGCGCGGCCGCGCAGGCGGCGGAGTTGGGAGTCGACGTAGGGCCGGGCGCGCCGCTGGCCGCCTCGCGCCGCGATGGCGACCTGCAATGACTCGAGCGTGGCCACGAGCACGGCCCGGTTCACGGGCCAGCCGCGCCGGGCGCACTCGTCGGCCCACTCGGCCGGCGTGAGGTGACCGCGCTCGCCGTTGCAGCGCCGGCACGCCGCCACCTCGTTCTCCAGCCAGCTCGGCCCGCCTTTGATGCGAGGCACCACGTGCTCGGTGGTGGCCGCCACGAGGCCGACCTCGAGCCGTCGACCGCACCACACGCACGCGTCGCCGTCACGCTCGAGGATGAGCGTCAGGCGCTGCCGGCGGTCCGGCGAGCGGTACCAGGCCGTCACGCGACGTCTCGTCGTTTCACGACAGCGCCCGTGGGGCGCGCTGCATCGGCGGGGGCTCGATGCCGGCGGCGTCGGCCGAGGCCACGGCCGCGGCCTCGAAGATGCCCTTGGCCATGAGCGAGCTGGCCGACATGCGGCGCTGGGCGTAGATGGCGGCACGCGCCGCGTGGGCGGCCCTGTCGTCGGGGGCGCCCGCGGTGGCCAGCTCGATCAGCTCGCACGCGGTGCGCAGGTCGCCGGCGCTGGCCAACGCCTGGGCGCGGGCGACCAGCGGTGCGGTACCGCCGGTCAGCGCCACGACCTCGGCCGCCACCGTGGCTTCGCGGGCCGGCAGCAGCTTGGCCGGGTTGCCGTCCCACCAGCCGCCGTAGGTGCGGTAGATGTTGCGCACCACGAACTCGGGCTCGTCGTAGAACGGGCGCAGCCACGGCAGCGACAGCACCTCGTCGGGAACCTTCACCGTGTGCAGCACCTCGTCGAGCGTGGCGTCCACGTTCAGCAGTTCGATGACGCTGGCCACGAGGTGCTCGAGCGCCTCGGCCACGCTGGTGAGCACGCGCTCGGCGCGGTGCAGGCTCTGCACCGGCAGGCCGTGGGCGGGCGCCACCAGCTCGGGGTGGTGGGTGAGCATGCGCCGCAGTGCGGCGGCCCACTCGGCCGGGTAGCGCAGCACCTTGGCGGGGTTGCCGCAGTTGGGGAAGTTCCAGATGAGGAAGTCGCCGACGAAGAGCGTGTCGTGGCCCACCCACTCGGTCCAGGTGTGATCGTCGGTCTCGCCGCGGTCGTGGCGCAGCACGAACGTGTCGTCGCCGACGGTGAGCGTCAGGTCCTGCGTGTACTCGACGTCGGGGTCGGGCGTGCCCGGGTGCACGAAGTGCTCGTCCTGGCCGATGGCGTAGCCGGCGATCTTGCGGCCGGGCGCGAACTGGCGACGGTTGATGGCGAGGTTGTAGCCGTTGGTGAGCCGGTAGCGGGCGAGCCGTCGGGCCACGTTCTCGTGGCCCACGAAGCGGGGCCGGGGGTGGCCGCGCTCGGCGGCTTCGCTCACGAAGGCGTGGGCGCCGCCCACGTGGTCGGCATGGCCGTGGGTGTAGACGATGGTGTGCACCGGGTCGGTGCTCCACCGGCGCAACGCCTGCAGCACCTTCGGCCCGTTGTGCTCGCCCGAGGCGTCGAACAGCACGAGGCCCTCGCCGGTGCGCACCGCCCACACGTGCGAGAACGACTCGACCACGGCGAGCCGGTCGCCCACCTCTGTGAGCTCGTGGGTGATGCGGTTGACCGGCCCCTGCACCTGCTCGGTGTCGATGACCTGGTTGGCGAACGCCAGCAGCTCCATGCGGCGCAGGCTACGCGCGGCACGCCTGCTTCACGGGCGCCCGCAGGGCCCGGGCCAGCTCGGCGAAGTGCCCGGCCCGGGGCGACGACCGGCGCCAGACCAGCACCACCGACCGGCGCGGCGCCGGGGCGCGCAACGGGCGCGTGGTGAGGCCGAGGCCGGGGCGCGCCTCGACCGCCACGGCCGACGCCGGCAGCAGCGTCACGCCCTGTCCGGCCGCCACCAGTTGGCACAGCGTGGCCAAGCTCGTGCCCTGGATGTCGCCGAGCGGTGAGGCGCCCACGGCTGCGCACAGCGACAGGGCCTGGTCGCGCAGGCAGTGCCCCTCCTCCAGCAGGATCACGGGCAGGCCGGCGAGCGCACTGACCGGCACGGCGGCGC
>JANPGL010000414.1:0-15441 GCA_031423915.1 Actinomycetes bacterium
CTCGACGTGGCCCTGTTCACCGCGTCCGACGAAGTCGACAGCAATCGCATCGAGATCATCCGACCCTGGTAGCCCGACAACGTCACGAACGACACACGCCTGCCACTTCGCCGGGACGGATGCGGCCCACCGTCGGTGATCGCGTTCCGAGCGGCAGACCCGAGACTGGACAGCACAAGGGTTCGCCGGATCCCGAGGGGGTCCACCCATGCGTTCGTGTGGCGAACTGGTGCGCTGCTCGCCATGCTGGTGTCGGCATTCGAGCGGTCGTCTACATCGGGGGGCGCCGTCTTCCGGTCGCGTCCTTCACACGTCGTTGATTGGGGTTGGCATGCGCCGCAGAGCCTGGTGGTGCAGGGGCGTCCTTCTTGTCACGGAGAGTTGGATCTGAGGAGCGCTACTTCGGGGAAGGTCTCGGGCGACCCGTAGCCGTTGTCAGCCAATCAGCGCACGGCCACCAAGCATCGCCATGACCACCATGCGTGAACGAGGTCACGATCGACGTCAGTGCCGTAGCCGGCGATGACGTCGTCGAGGTGGTCCTGGTGCGCGAGCGTGAGGGTGGCCAGATCGTAGAGCGGGTCGCCCTGGGACGCCGCCGACCAGTCGATGATGCCAGTCACTGCACCGCTGTCGATGAAGACGTGAGCGCGGTGCAGGTCGCCATGGATGAACGCCGGTGTCCACGGCCGGAGCGCGGACTGAGCGAGGCGGCGGTGGTACGAGACGATGTCGGCGGGAAGGACGTCGTTGGCGACGAACCAGTCGCACTCATCGTCGAGACGCGATGCGAGCTGGTCGACGCTTGGCCCGGGCCACAGAGGCAAGGGCGCCTCGTGCAGTGTCCGGATGGCGGCGCCAGCGGCCGCCCATGCGGCCGGTTCACGGGTGTCGCCAAGGGCCTTCCCTGGAACGGCGGCGAGTGCAAGCACGGGTGGCCTGCGCCACAGCACCTTCGGTGTCGGGACCGGCACCAAGGCCATCGCATCGACCTCGACATCGGTGCGTGTCTGATCGGCGTCGATCTTCAGAAACACGTCGCCCACTCGCAGCGTCACGCGGTCGTTGTTGGCGAGGACGACGCTGACCTCCTCCATGTCGGCCATCATCGCGCCAGGCCATCTCCACCTCCAGACCCTTCGGGATGGACAGGCCGTCGATCGCTCGACCGCTAGTGCGATGGTGTTGGAAGAGCCATGGACTGGAGGTGCGATTGCGTCGACTCGCCTCGCCATCGGCAAAGCTGTCGTCCGTGGGTTGGGAGACACTCGGTCAGTGGGGTGACGACGTTGCCCGCGTCGAACCGTTCGGAACCGGCGTGGCGAACGAGGTGTGGAGCGTACGCATCAACGGGCACCTCGCCGTGGCCCGTTTGGGCCGACGCAGCGACGCTGATCTCGAGTGGGAGACCGAGCTGCTTCGCTACCTCGACCGGGAAGGGATGACAGTGCCGGTGCCGATCCCGACCGTTGACGGCCGGGACTTCGCCGGCGGACTTGTAGTGATGACGTACCTGGAAGGACGACCGCCCGAGACGGAGGTCGACTGGTGCCGCGTCGCCGACACCCTCCGCCAACTGCACGAGTTGACGCGGGGATGGCCACAGCGCCCACTCTGGCGGGCGTCAACCGATCTCCTGCTCGCTGACACCGGGACAAGGGTCGACCTACGCTCCATGCCGCCTGAGGGTGTCGCTCGATGCCGGGCAGCGTGGGCGCGGCTCACCGGGCGCCAGCAATGCGTCGTCCACGGCGACCCCAACCCAGGCAACGTCCGCATGACCTCGGGTCGGGTCGCGTTGATCGACTGGGACGAGTCGCGCGTCGACGTCCCTGACCTCGACCTGGTGCTGCCCTACAACGCGGCCCGCCTCGACGACGAAGCGCACGACGCTGCCGCGCAAGCATCAGCTGCATGGGAAGCCGCTGTCTGCTGGGACCCCTCCGGCGCCGACGAGTTCGCAGTCAAGCGACTCGCCGAAGTTCGAGCGGTCTAGCACTTCCGTACCGGGGTTCGAGGTTGCGGGTGGGTTTTGTGGTTGGTGGTCAGAGGTTCGCCTGTTCCCGGGCGGGTCGGCTGGGTCGATCGTGCCACCCGATCTCGGGCACGATGCGGTGCGTCCTGGCGATGCGCGAGGCGCGTGATGGGGCGCTGGGCGAGCCACTGTTGCCGTGCCGCGTCAGGATCAGCGACGCGGATCGCGGCCGTTCCATGCGACGAGGCGGTCGATGGCGGGGGCGGTGACGGGGACGGGGACGGCCTCGGCAAAGGGGATGGCGACCTGGTCGAGGCCCATGGCGGCCGAGATCTCCTCGAAGAGCGCGCGGCGGTTCTCCGCGGGAAGGATCTGGCGCGCCTCGAACGCCGCAGCGACGACGGTGTCGTCCCAGCTGGGCTGCTGACCCGTCGCCGTCGCGAGGTCCCACGTGTGGACGGTCAGCTCGGAGAAGTAGGACGCCAGCACTTCCGCGCCGCTGCCCTGGATCCACGGCAGGGCCATGGGTCGTTCGAGCACGGCGTCGTCGCTCCACGCATCCGCGGCGCGCCTGGCCGCCGATGCCCACGCGTCGGACCAGTCGTCGTCGGGCGCGTGAACCTCTGTGACGGAGAAGGGATCATCGTCGTTGCCGAGCGCAGCGATGCGGTCGAGTACACCGACCAGGTGGCCGAGCATCGCTCGCACGTCCATCTCGGAGCACGGCGTCGGGGCGGTCAGCTGGTCGCGCTGGATGCCGGCGATGACGGTCCCGCCGGTGGTGATGGCACGGTCGAGGACGGGCCGGGGGTCGATGAGGAGGTGCGTGGTTGAGCCGGGCGATGTGGTCATGCTGCCATCGTGCCCACTTGAACCGGTCACCTTCCGACCGGTTTGATGTAGAAGTGTCTTCGAGTTCGGGCTGACCCTCTGGCGTCCGTTCTGGAGCTGCCGTAACAGCGCGAGCCGACGGGTCCCGACCCCTGTGTGAGGGAACGCGAGACCCAATGCGGCTGGACCACCCGCCAACGGCCAGAGTGCGGTTCACAGGGGCTCGACGCCAGCCACTCGGGAACGGCTCGAGCAGGTGCACCCGGCTTCCGCGCGCTCGCTCGCGTTCGCGGCCGCCGTCGGTGAGCGCACTACGAGCGGCGATCCCAAGCGCCGGCCGCGCCGGGGTCCGCCGGTTCCCGGGCGGGTGGTTCGGTATTGAGCCCGTGGGCGAACTGGTGCGCTGGTGGGGCGTCGCGTGGCGGTTGCCGACGAGCGCCGCGTCGCCGGCGCAGCGGTTGGACTCGGTTGCCTCTGGATCGAGAACCGCTCGCTCACGCGCCTGCCGAATCAGTTCGTGAAGCATCATCTTCGGCTTCCTCGGCATCACCCGCGATCACGGGCCCCCGTCGTCGAGGGTGGACGCCCGTAGAGTTCGGGGGTGCTCGACGAGACACTCGAATCGCTACGCGCTGCTGCACTTGCGGCCGGTGACGCCGGTGGCTACTTCCCTGCCCTGTACTGCCGAGTGACCAAGCGGGTCATGGAAGACGCGGCAGCTGGACGGTTCACCGACATCGAGCGAATGGGAACGTTCGTTCGAGGGTTCGCGGCGCGCTACCTCGATGCCCGCAATGGCCCGACTGCAGCACCAGCATGCTGGCGGGCGTCGTTCGCGATGACCGCTGATGCCAGCCTGCTGGTCGTACAACACCTGTTGCTCGGCATCAACGCACACGTGAACTTCGATCTCCCTCAGACCGTTGTTGACCTGGTGGGTGAGACGGGCGATCTGACCTCGATCCGGTCTGACTTCGACGGCATCAACGCCGTCCTGCACGACACGTACAACGACGTCATCGGTGACCTCGACCGGGTGACCCACTGGACCGGGAAAGTCGCCGCCATGGGCGGCGGCCACCTGTTCAACTTCGGTTTGCACACCGCCCGCGACCAGGCCTGGCGCGCGGCCGGACTCCTGCACGCGTCCGCTCCCGACGCTCGACCGACCGAGGTGGCCTCGCTCGACCGCCTCGTGTCCGTACTCGCCTACCTCATCACCCGACCCACCATCCCATTTCGCTGGATCGCCGGAGCGGCCCGACGTCTCGAAACGCACGATTCGGCCAGGGTGACCACGGCGCTCCTCGGTCCGCTGGCCTGACCAACCCAAACCACCCCACACCCGCAGCCACCCGGGGACCACGTGCCATCGCACGCCGGGTGTGGGTCGATCACGCACATAGCGGGCCGAGCAGGAGCACCCGGCTTCCGCACCGCTTGCTCGCGTCCGCGGCCACCGCCGGCGAGCGCGGTACGAGCGGCGATCCGAAGCGCCGGCCGCGCCGGGGTTCGCCGGATCCCGAGCGGACGAGGCGATGTTGGGCCCGAGCGGACTGGTGCGCCATTCTTAGGAGGCGTGGTGTGTGGGCGGGGCGCGCCCGCCTCACCGGCGGGACCGAACCCGGCAGACTTACGGTGCGCACCATGGCGGCATCGGGATCCCACCGGCCGGAGATCTCAGTGGTTGGTGGCATGACGCTCAGAGCGTTGTCCGACGGGCGTGTACCCTGCGGTCGTGTCCGGCCAGGACGAGCGCCCGCTGGCAACACAGCCAGAGCGACCGATCCGGCTGACCCTCGTCTGCTGGGCCCTCGCGCTGGTCGGCGGAGCGTTGGTCGTGGCATCGGCGCCGCAAGCGAGCGTCTACCGGTGCTTTGACGGCTGGACGAACCTCGGCCAGGAGCAGTGGTTCCACGCCATCGCCGCGCTCGTCCTCACCGCACCCGCTGTCGGCCGGGCTGCCTGGTTGGTGATCGGCCACAGGGGCAGCGCCCGGTTGCGGTGGGCGGCCGTGGCGGTCGCCGTCGTCGTCCCAGTCCTGACCGTCGCGCTAGCCGTCGGGTTCCTTCCGGACCCGCCGGCGACCGGGACGTGCGGCGACTGAGCGCGCGTTGGGATGATGCTTCCTTCGGATGCGGCGGCGACCCGGTCTCCCTCGGCAGGGCTGATGGACATCGGCCAGTGATCGGCGTGCCAAGGAACGGCGCCGTGTTCGTGGCAATGGGTGGCCTCTCCCGGGTCCATCCGATGAGGACGTTGGTGCGAGCTGAGAAGTGTCCGAGGACTCCAACCGGCGGACGCGGCGGTGAGATGCGCCCCACCGCCACACGCAAGCTGCTGGCCTGCGCCGCCTGCTCCCGAATGGTGTCGTGAACTCATGCACATGGCCCGTCAGGGTTCGCCGGGAGTCGGGCGGCCTGCGGTCGCTGCGGTGGGTGACGATGGCGCGGCAGGCCGGCTTAGTGACCAACTTCCCGGAGGGCACTGCCGATCGGCGGTGGCTTCGGACACGGCGGCGACCTCACGCTGGGCGTAGAGAGGGGCTTGGACATGGACGCTGTGCTCCGGCAGGCGGGATCTGTTCTTTGCTCGCGACGCACCGTAGCGGTGCTGGCTGCCATGGCCGTGCTGGTTGCTTGCGGTGGCGCCTCGCGTTCGGGGTCGGCCACCTCGTCGTCTGGAGCGCCCACGGACACGGTCGCGCTGGTGACCACCACGTCGGTGCCGAGCGGCTCGGCTGGGTCGAGTGCGGCGACGAGTGCGGATACGTTCCCACCGTCGACCGGGATCTACGCGTCGACTGGGCCGGTGCCGAGCGACGTAGCGGCGGCGGGCGCGCGGCCCTCGTGGCCGACCGCGCCAACGGGGGTTCCCGTGCCTGGTGGCGAGGTCGGTGGTGAGGGCGTCGTCATGCGCGGGGGCACCGTCGCCCCGTGCCGCGGGACTGGGTGGGACGGTCCGGTGACGTATGCCCCGCCCGTCATCGTCTACGAGAACGACGCGAGCCTGCGGTGGGCGCTGTGCCCGCCCGTGCCGTGGCGCGCCGGACTTGTCGCTGAGGTCGATGGCGCGGTCGTCGTCGTGTACGGGGTCGGAAACCCGATGGATCCGGGCGGCGTGGAGAGCAGGGACCTCGTGACTGGTGCGCTGCGTTGGCGGCGCGAGGTCCCGGCGCAGTCCTCGGCGGAGGTCGTCGGCGACGAGATCCGCGTGACCACCCGAGGCGTCGAGGCGTCGGCGTCGATCACCGCGCTCGATGCCCGTACCGGGGCGGTGCGTTCGAGCGGCGTCGCGCCGGAGTCCTCGCCGTTCTCCGACGTGACGGTCGGCGACGTGGTTGTCTCGATCGTGCCGACCAACGATGCGCGCCGCGTCAGCGCTGGGGTGCACGCAACCGATCGCGTGTCGGGTCGCGTGCTGTGGACCTACGCAGGGAACGACGCCCGGCCCGTCGACGGCGCCGACGGCGTGGTGCTGGTGCAGATGGCGGGGGAGACGATCGCGCTCGATGCCCACTCAGGCCTCGAGCAGTGGCGCGTCGCCGGTGACGCACAGCAGATCGCCTCCACCGATACTCGAACCCGGCCGGCCTACATCCGCTCGGGTGTCATCGTGCTCATGATCCCTGGCGCCGACGGCGGGTTGCGGGGACGTCGTCTGGGCGACGGCACCGTCTTGTGGCGCCTTGACTGGGCCACGACACCGGCGTTCCCCGTGCAGGTGCAGGGTGATGCAGGCGACGTCCTGTTCCTGCAGGTGCCGGGCGGCATGGAGGCGCGCGACCTGTTCACCGGCGTCCCCCTGTGGCGTTCGCCGACGCCGATCTCACACGCCGATCACACGCGCGTGGTTACGTACGACCGCCGCCTACTCGACGCTGCCACCGGCCGCGAGGTCGGCAGGCTGGTCGTGCCATGCGCGCCCGATCCGAACTGCACACTCAGTGAGGCCCTCGTCGCGTCCGTCGCGTTCCCGGACGACGCGATCATCCTCAGCGTCGACGACTTCGACGGCGATTGAACACTCGTCTGTGCATCCGGCACGCAGCCGAAGCTGGCGGCTGTGTCGCGGTAGCGGGCCAGGGGGCGCGTCCACCGAGGGACTCGCACCGGTATGCGCCCATCACCATGCTTGCCGCTCGCAGTTCAGGTGAGGCCCCTCGCGCGTTCTCCCGTGGTTGCCGAGCAGGCCCGGGGAGGAAGCCGTACCAACCTGCGGTGCCAACCGACGAGCACCGGCACCGTTTGAAGTGGGCGACCTCGGCCAGTGGAGCCTGGGTCGTGGTCAGGTGCAACAGCGATACGGCTTGATCGGGAGAGTCTCCAACCGCGCCAGCGGCGCACCGTATCGCCGCTCGGAAACGCGACGGCTGGCGAGGTGGCACCACTGCAGTCCGGCCCTCCTCGGGTGCCCCGGATCAACGCACGTGTCCCTCGGGAGCGCTGACAGGCGCTGAACGACGGCTGTGTGCTGACCACCGGTACGCCCGGGACACCCCTCGAGACGCCCATGCGCCCAGCGAGTCCCGAACACGCTGCTGTAAGTCTTGCGGTAACTCTCGGCGGGCCCAATTTGCCCGTCAGTAGGCCTGTGACCAGGCTATCTGTGTCGTCGTGCGGATTCCCGTCCACCTCCGCCACGTTTTTCCCTGCTCGGAGCACCCGGTCCACGGCCCGAAGATGGCCGTCTGGTCATCGAATGGTCACGGCCTTTCCGAGCAGCGCGTCAGCGCGACGTGCGGCGTGCTCGTCGCCCGGCATGACGTGCGCGTACGCGGCGAGCGTGACGCCGATGTCGGCGTGGCCGATGCGTTGCGACAGGACCTTCACCGGCATGCGCCCGCGGGAGGGTCGACCGTTTCGCAGCGCTTTCCACGGAATGGCCTGGACCGGGGCCGGGTTGGAGCGAACATGACCTACACACAGGCCCCAGATGGATGGTGGCAAACGTTCGTGACCGACCTGCCCGCCCACACCGCCAAGCTGGCCGTTGTGCGCAAGGACGGCAGTGCCCACATCGCTCCGGTCTGGGTCGACCTCGATGGCGATGTCGTCGTCTTCATGACCTCGGCCGACACCATCAAGGGCAAGGCCATCCTTCGCGACCCACGGGTCAGCCTGTGCTGGGATGACGAGAAGCCACCGTTCAGCTTCGTCACCGTGTCGGGCACGGCGACGGTGTCGACCGACCCCGGCGAACTGCTCCGGTGGGGCACCCGCATCGCCGGTCGCTACATGGGCGCTGACCAGGCCGAGGCCTATGGACGGCGCAACGCCGTCCCGCCGGAGATGGTCGTGCGAGTCAACGTTACGAACGTCGTGGCCAAGTCCGACATCGCCGACTGACGCCCAGTCGCCGCTCGACCTGGGAGGCGACGTGCCCGGCCAGGCGGCCTGTGCGGCGCGGCGCGGCCGTCGCTGGGGCGGTAGTGGGGCGACCGGTTGGTTGCTGCAGACTTGGATGGTGGACGTCTGCATGTTCTCGACACGGGCATACGACCGGGCCAGCTTCGAGGGCCCGGCCGCCGCGAGCGATCATCGGTTCCGGTTCGCCGAGGCCCGCCTCACCCCGGCCACGGCTGCCCTGGCGCAGGGGTGTGAGGCGGTGTGTGCGTTCGTCAACGACGACCTCGGCGCCGACGTACTGCGTCAGTTCGCCGGTCTCGGTGTGCGTCATGTGGCTCTGCGCTCGGCAGGCTTCAACCATGTCGACCTCGCGACGGCCGGTGAGGTCGGGATCTCGGTCGTCCGGGTTCCCGCCTACTCCCCGAATGCGGTCGCGGAACACACGATCGCGTTGATCCTGGCCGTCAACCGGCACATTCCCCGTGCCCACGACCGGGTTCGGGACCGGAACTTCAGTCTCGAAGGACTGGTGGGGTTCGATCTCAAGGACAAGACCGTGGGTGTCATCGGCACCGGCAGGATCGGCGCGCTCGTCGCCCGTTTGCTGTGGCACTTCCGGTGCAAGGTGCTGGCCGCCGACCCCGCGGTCGACCCGGCGCTCGTCGAGCTGGGAATCGAGTACGTGCCGCTCGACGAACTGTGGCCGCGGTGCGACATCATCTCCTTGAACGCTCCTCTGCTTTCGAGCACCCACCATCTCGTGAACGCCACCACGATCGCACGGTGCAAGCGTGGCTTCATGCTGGTGAACACCGGGCGCGGTCCGCTGGTCGACACGGCGGCGGTGGTCGATGCGCTCAAGTCGGGCCAGATCGGGTCTCTGGCGCTCGACGTCTACGAAGAGGAGCAGGCGCTGTTCTTCGAGGACCGCTCGAGCGACATCCTGGACGATGACGTGTTCGCTCGACTGTTGACGTTCCCGAACGTGGTGATCACCGCGCATCAGGCGTTTCTGACCGTGGAGGCCCTGGCGGCGATCGCTGAGGTCACCCTGGCCAACCTGGACGACCTTGCCGCCGGCCGACCGTGCCCGAACGGTGTCGCTCCGTGACGCCGGGTGCACGACAGACGAGGCGAACCCCTCCGCTCACTGCCGCATCCGGTAGTGCTCCCTCCAGATCAGCCGGTGCACTTTCGTGACTCGCGGGATGTCGCGCAGGCCGGGGATGAAGGGCACGAACACGAACAGCAGCGTGAACACCATCATCAGGCCCCAGATGAGCGCGTCGGCGTTGCCGCTCGTCTTGAACGGCGGGACCTGGTACCAGACCGTGTACAGCCACAGCCAGGCCTGACCCGGGTAGTTGCCGACCTCGTTCATCATTCCCCACTGGTCGCCGCCGAGGTGCTGGTCCGTGGCCCGCTGCTCCAGGTAGCTCCCGTCGGCGAGGAAGAGCATCTGACGGGTGTAGTTGTTGTTGTTGTAGAAGCCGCGCTCGGTGGCGAGTGCACCGTCGAGGCCTCCGTTGCGCGCCATGCTGACGAGCGCCGCGAGCATCGGTTGGACGGGGCCGTAGTCACCGGCAGGGAGAGTCGGATTGCCCATCGCGTCGTAGGACGCCACGTCGGCGGACTTCGTGTACGCGTCGGTCCACGATGCGCGCTGCTCGGTCGTGGCCGCCTGCCAGGTGCTGAGTTCGGACAGCAGGTCGGGTTGGCCCTGAGCGATCGTCTGCAGTGGCGCCACGACGAAGTCGTCAGCCGCGTTCACCGCAACGCGCACACCGGCCAACTTGGCGAGCGAGAGTGGACCGATCTTCTGGCCGTCGGACGCACTGTTGTACGGCGGGCCATAGCTGGCCGTGCCGCTCGAGCCGTCGAGCTCGGACACGGCGGTCATCACGAAGTTGTGAGCATCGGCCCGGGCCCAGTCCCCGATCGAGATCTGGCGCTCGTCGGGCGAGGAGAACAACGCCGCACACGCCACGACGATCACGACGACCACGACGAAGCAGGCCACCACCTCCTTGACGAGGTCGTACGGCCGGGTCGGGCCGGTCCACTTCTCGAACGGCGGGCGCGCCCGCTTCGAACGGCTCATGGCGTCGCCTCCGAGATCGCACCGGCGGGCCGGTCCTCCATCGGCGGCACGACGCCCCGACGACGCACCATCAGCACGTGACCTACGACGAGCATTGTGATGACCAAGGGGAGCAGCACGACGTGCCAGGTGAACATCTGGCCGAAGTCGAGCACGTTGAAGAACGCGCCCACGCCGGCGGCGTTGAGCCCGTCCTTGGCTTCGGCGCTGATCCACTGCGACGAGAAGTTCTGTTGCGACAGGTATCCGGTGAACGCCGCGCCGATCGACACGATGAACGCCACGGCCCCGCTGATCCACGTGAGCTGGCGGTTGCCGCGCCACGCCGCCATGAAGAACTTCGCCCACAGGTGGACGACCATGAAGAAGAAGAAGACCTCGACCGCCCACAGGTGCATGCTGTTGACGAAGTGGCCGACGCCGGAGACGTGCCACCACGAGGGTCCCTCGACCGCAAGAAGGCAACCGGTGAGGATGACCAGCACGAGCGAAGCGAGTGCCATCGCCCCGAAGACGTAGACCCACGACGCCACGTAGGAGGGCTGGGTGTCGGGAAGCAGTTCGTCGGGCGGGAGCGCCTCGACCGCGCGCTCACGTGCGGCCCTCGTCCAGTTCGGCGCCTCCGTGGCGGATGGCGCGTGCGCGCTCATCGCCTTCCTCGCGGGAATGGCACGAGGAGGGCGGCGACGAACACGGCCACCATCAAGACGATGACCACCAGATTCGCGACGGTGATCTTCAGCCATCCCCATTCGAGGATGCGCTGCCGGCCATCGAGGATGCCGCCGATGATCACGGCTCTGTTCATCCGCTTCCCCCCACAGTTCTGTCCCCCGGAGCGTCTCCCCCTTCGTCCCACGCTGGACAGGGCCGGAGGTCTCTATTCCGTCTCCCGAGCGATGTCGCACGGCCACTGCGCGGTGTCGGGTCCACTCACGTCATCGTCTCGCGCGTGGCTGTTCGTGATGGCGGCTCGCCGTTGACGTCGTGGACGATGTCGCAGAGTCGGGCCAGGGAGGTGAGCCGGGTTTCGAGGTCGTCCGAGGCGGGGAGGCCGGCGCGGATGGTGGTGATGCCGACGTCGCGGTAGAGCCGGATCCGCTGGCGGATCAGTTCGTCCGTGCCGATGAGGTTGGTACGCAAGCCGATCTCGATGGGAACGCGCTTGCGGGCGGCGTCCTGGTCACCGGCGAGCCAGAGGCGTTGCACGTCGCGGACGTCGTCCCCGAACCCTTGGCGGGCGAATGCGTCGTTGTAGAAGTTCGCCGTGGCCGAACCCATGGCACCGAAGGTGAACGCGTAGCCCTCCGCGTGGCGGCGTCCAGCCTCGTCGACGTCGTCGGTGAACTCGACCGACGCGGACACGGTCAGGTCGAGGTCGCTCAGCGAACGGCCTGCCGCGGCCGCACCGGCACGGATCGGGTCGAGGAACACGTCTGCCGTCTCGGGGAAGAACGAGTTGCCGATCCACCCGTCGGCGAGCTGGCCGGTCAGGCGGAGGTTGGCGGGACCGAGCGAGGCGACGTAGATGGGTAGGTGCGTCGGGGGCATCATCGAGCGGATGGCGCGTCCCTGGCCGTCGGGGAGCGGCAAGGTGTAGATCTCCCCGTCGTAGGAGAGCCGCTCACCCGCGCTGATCTTGCGGATGATGTCGATCGTCTCGCGGGTGCGCTGCACGGGGCGGTCGAACCGGACGCCGTGCCAACCCTCCATCACCTGCGGGCCGCTGGCTCCGATCCCGAGCACGAACCGCCCACCCGACAACGCCTGCATCGAAAGGGCCGACATGGCCAGCATCGCCGGTGTGCGCGCCCCCAGTTGCACGATCCCCGTACCCAACCGGATCGTCGAGGTCTGCCCGGCCAGGAACGCCAACGGCGTGAATGCGTCACCAGCCCAGAACTCCGCCGACCACGCCGAATCGACGCCGAGGCGTTCGGCTTGGCGCACGAACTCGAGGCCGTCGGCGCCGTAGGGATTGACCGACACCCCGATCCGCATCACGACTCGCCCTCCAGACGCGCCTTCACGCCTTCTCCGGGGGGCGCCGCGATGAACCCCGCCACATCGGTTGTCGGGTCTTCGGCGTGCTTCACTCGGCAACCTCCCGGTTCGGAACGACGATCTGCGTGCCTGACCTGTTCCGGATGATCCCTAGCACCCCCAACGGCGTCCCGCGCGATGTGGAGGCGATGCTCGGTGCAATGATGATCGGATGGCCGAGGAGTTCGAGTTCCAGGACCTGAGCGATGCCGTGTTCTGGGGTGTGGACATGCGCCGCGTGACGTTCCGCGACGTCGACCTCGCAGGGGCCCGGATCTCGCACGCCCGCCTGGCCGATGTCGTCATCGACGGTGAGATCGACCATCTCATCGTCAACGGCGTTGACGTCACCGACTACGTCAACGAGCGAGACGAGTGGTTCGCCCTCCGTTCGCAGCTTCGCCCCATCGACCCAGACGGCATGCGCAACGGGTGGCGGGCCTTCGTCAACGCCTGGGGCGTTGCGATCGAGCGGGCTCAGGGTCTCCCCGAATCGCAGCGACGCGCATCGATCGACGGCGAGTGGTCCTTCGTCGAGACGATCCGTCACCTCGTCTTCGCCACGGACAAGTGGTTCACCGTGCCGATCCTCGACGGCGCCTTCCTCCCGATGGGTCTGCCGAACTCCGGATCAGCGGCGTTTCCCTGGCCGGGGATCGACCCCCTCGCCGACCCGACGTTCGCGGACGCCGTCGCCGCCTGGCGCGACCGTTCGGACCTGTTGCGCGACCACCTCGACACCATTGACCCCACGGCAACGAATGCCGTGGTGTCGGTGCTCGAGAACGGTGCGACCGCCGTGCACGACTGCATCGGTGTCGTCTTCGAGGAACACTTCCACCACCTCCGCTACGCCACACGAGATCTCGACCGCATCGGCTGAAGACGTCGCGATCCGCCCGCCGTCGGAAGAACCCTGATCCACACGTGTGAACCAGCGCAGGAGCGGGAAGACCCGCCTCATGACATGGATCGTGGTACTCGTCCTCCTGGTGCTCGCAGCGGTAGCTGCCCTGGTCGTGGTCGGAAGGAACCGGGCACGGGCCGCGGCCGACGCCCACCGGGCCGAGGCGAGCGAGGCTCGCGACCAGGCTGCAGCCACCCGGCGCGAGGCGGATCGCCTGGCCGCCGGCGCCGAGGAGCGTGCCGCTAGGGCCAAGCAGGAGACACTCGCCGCCGACGAACAGCGCCTTGCCGCCGTCGACCGCCGCGCCGCCGCTCACGACCTCGAGGCTCGCGCCGACGAGATCGATCCCGACCGGCAGCCGACCGTCAACTGATGCGCAGTCGGTTCACCCGACGCCGTCCGCAGGAAGCGTTGGCGCACGAGCGCCGCCCCACGTGCACTCAGCCGGCCGGCGGCGCTTGCACGAGGCTCGGCTCGTAGTCGGCCGGGGGCACGAACCCGAGCAGGTCGAGCAGCGTGGCGGCCACGTTGGCCAGCCCGGCACCCGGCACTTCTGCGAGCTCGACCGCCCGGCCCGTGTAGTCGCGCAGGTAGAACGGCACGGGGTTGAGCGAGTGGGCGGTGCGCCACACGGGCGTGCCGTCAGCTCGGAACAGCGGGTCGCCGGCAGAGGTCCGCTCCACCTTGTCGTCGGCGTTGCCGTGGTCGGCGGTCACGACCAGCACGCCGCGAGCGGCGCGGACCACCTTGTCGATGCGAGCCAGGGCCAGGTCGATGCTGTCGATGGCCAGCACGGTGGCCTGGAAGTTGGCGGTGTGCCCCACCATGTCGCCACCCGCCAAGTTGGCCCGGATGAACTCGGCCTGCTCGGACTCGACAGCGGTGATGACGCGGTCGGCCGTCTCGGCGGACTTCATCCACGGCCGCGTCTCGAACGGGTGCTGGTCCGAGGGGATCTCCTCGTACGTCTCCAGCGCCTCGTCGAACTTGTCGGACCGGTTCCCGTTCCAGAAGTAGGTGACGTGGCCGAACTTCTGCGTCTCCGCGCAGGCGAACTGCCGCACACCGGCGCGCGCCAGCAGCTCGCTGACCGTGCCCGGCAGGTACGTCGGTTCCACGAGGTAGAGCGCAGGTACGCCGAGATCGCCGTCGTACAGGCACATACCCGCGAACGTCACGTCGGGCACCCGGCCCCGGTCGAACGGTGCGAAGTCCGACTCGGTCATGGCCTGGCTGAACTCGAGCGCTCGATCGCCGCGGAAGTTGAACATGACGACGCCGTCGCCGTCGTTCATGGCGCCGATCGGAGCGCCGTCGGGGCCGGCGATCGTGAAGGACGGCAGCTGCTGGTCGCTGATGCCCGGCGTGCGACTGCGGGCGTCGGCGATGGCGTCGAGCGCGGTCGGGAAGTGAGGGGCGTCGCCCAGTACGTGGGCATGCCAGCCGCGCTGGACCATCGCCCAGTCGGCGCCGGACCTGTCCATGGTCGTCGTCATGCGGCCGCCACCCGACGCGATCCGGCAGTCGACGCCGCGTGCGTTCAGCTCGGCCAGCCGGGCTTCGAGCTGGGTCACGTACATCTCGGCCGTGCCATCGGGGACGTCGCGACCGTCGAGCAGCACATGAATACGCACCCGCCGGATCCCGTCGTCGCAGGCGCGGGCCAGGAGCGCGTCGAGGTGGGTGATGTTCGAGTGCACGTTGCCGTCCGACAGGAGGCCCACGAGGTGGAGCGTGCCCCGCTGGCACGCATCGACGACGGCCCTCCACGCCTTGGAGGTCCAGATCGTGCCGAGCTCGAGCGCGTTGTCGACTCGCTTGGCCCCCTGATCGAAGATGCGTCCCGCGCCCAGGATGTTGTGACCGACTTCGGAGTTGCCCATGTCGGCATCCGACGGGAGACCGACCGCGGTACCGTGCGCCCGCAAGGTCCGGTAGAGACCCTCACGTTCGAACGCCCGCATCGTCGGCGCGTACGCCGCGCTGATGGCGTCGTAGGCGTCGTGACGCCCGACGCCGACACCATCGAGGATGACCAGCACGACCGGACCGACGGGCCGAGGGAATCGGGGGTTCTCGACCAGGTCTGCGGGGTCCGGTGACATCGGGTCAGACTATCGGTCCGCCCTGTTGTCCGGCCGGGCCGGTGCGGCGGTGCTCACCCGCACTTGCTGCCCGTGCACTTCGGCGCCGCGGGCGGCGCGGCGGTGGGCTTGGGTGCTGCCGGCGCGGCGGG
>JANPGL010000415.1:0-2201 GCA_031423915.1 Actinomycetes bacterium
CACGGTGCACGCCTCGCTGCTCGCCAGCAACGGCAGCGTCTACAACCAGCACTTCCGCCAGCCGGTGACCGGCGCGCCGGCCACGCTCACGTTGCGCGGCGCCATCATCGCCCGATACCACCCGGTGTCCGGGTTGTTCGAGCCCGCCACCGGCGCGCTCGTGAGCGGCATGGTGTCCGACCTGGCGTACTCGTCGCCGGCACCGAACCCGCCCTACTTCCTCGAGCCCGTGCAGGCGCTGTGGGAGCGCGTCGACTACACCGAGGTGCGCCTCAACGACGACGCGCTGGCCGACGGCCTCACCCCGCGCCCGCTCGCCGGCCTGCCGACGGTGGCGCCGAACTGCACGGCCCCGCCGCCCGCGCCGTACGTGGGCACGTACCTGCGCGGCTGCCTCCGCACCCCCTGAGCCGGTCGGGTCAGCGCGACAGGCCCGTGTACCAGTCGAGGAACGTCCGCCCCCACAGCAGGGCGAACATGGCGCCGGCCGCCAGAGACGGGCCGAACGGCATGGTGGCGCCGCGCAGCTTGCCCGCCCGCACGGCCTGGGCGATGCCGATGATCGACCCGACGAGGAACCCGGCCATGAGGCCGACCACGACAGTGCCGAGCCCGGTCCACCCGAGGACCGCACCGATGGCCACGGCGTACTTCACGTCGCCGAAGCCCATGCCCCCCGGTTTGGCAACGTGCAGCGCGAACAGGAAGCCGGACGCCAGGGCCGCCCCGGCGGCCACGCCGATCAGCTTGCGGGGCGTGCCGTCGGCGAGAGCGGCGGCGACGAGCCCGATCGCCACCGCACCCTGTGTCGTGAACACGATCGGGTTGGGGAGGCGGCGGGTGTCGAGGTCGATGAAGGCCAGGGCCACGCTGGCGGCCGTGAAGAACAGCATGGCGGGCAGTGCCCAGCGGGACCCCACCCGCCAGCCCACCAGGCCGAACAGCACGGCGGTCAGCAGCTCGACGAGCGGGTAGCGGGCCGAGATGGGGAGCTTGCACGAGCGACAGCGGGCTCGGAGCAGGACCCAGGACAGCACCGGTAGGTTCTCCCACCAGCTCAGCGTGTGCGCACAGCGCGGACAGGCCGATCCAGGACGTACGATGGAACGGCCGTCGGGCACGCGGGCGATGACGACGTTCAGGAAGGACCCGATGAGCAGTCCGAAGAGCGCGCAGATGGGCACGGCGGGTGGCACGGTCGTATTGTGCCGACCTTGGCGCACCGCGCGTCGCGGAGGCACGACGGTCGTCGCCGCCCGGATGTGGACCGGGTCGATCGGGATCGTCCAGCAGTAGCGGGCAGGACGGTGGGATGAGCATGGCCAAGACGAATCGCGTGAACGAGCTCCCGCCCGCCCCTCCCGCCCCTCCCGCGCCCGAGGCGCCGGCGGTGCTGGGCGACCTGCTGGGGACCAGCCGCGAGCGCGCCCCCGGAGGCGGGACGCGCATCGAGCCCGTCGACCCGGCCCGGGCGATGATGCCCGCCGACGCGCGTGTGGCCGGTCCCGCGACCTCCGTCACCCCGTCGACCCTGGGAAGGAGTCGCCGGCGATCCCTGGTCGCGGCGGTGGTCTTCGCCGTGGTGGCGGTAGCCGGGGTGTACGTCGGCGTCAGGTCGTCCTCGGTGGGCGACGCCCTGCGCACGGTGTCGGTCGTCCTGGTGGCGTCCGCCGTCCTCATCTACATCGCCGCCTTCGTCCTCTGGGTGCGCAACCGCGGTCGCGTGCTCCCGGCCACAGCCGCGGGCGTCCCTGCCGCCTCGTCCTCGTCCTCGACCGCAGCACCGGCCGCCTCGCCCGCCTCGGCCGCGCCCGCGTCGGTCCCTTCGGCACCGTTCGTCCCCGCACCGTCCGGCGCCGGTCAGGAGCCGAGGGTCCCCACGCTGGCCGAGGTGTCGGCCGAGCTCGACGCAGCGGCCGGGCGTGTCGTACCCGGTGGGTCACCCGTGCCGCCGCCCCCGCCGGTGCCGGTCGTTCCCGTCGCGCCGACGGCGCCGGTCGTGTCGCCCGTGCCCGCCGTGCCCGCTCCGCCTGTCCCGGCACCCAGGGTCGCCATCGTCCCGCCGCCGCCGCCCGCGGCGGTGACGCCCGTGGTCTCGATGCCCGACTTCACGGCCGTCCCGCCCGCCGAGCCCGCCGACGTCCACGACGACGCGGTCATGGACGCCATCGCGCCCTACACCGACGTGGTCGGTGCACCGG
>JANPGL010000416.1:0-6097 GCA_031423915.1 Actinomycetes bacterium
CGGGCGCCCCGGACCGTACCGGCCGGGGCGCCCGTCCCGCTCAGGAGGCGAGGCCTGGGATCACTTGATCCCGGCGGCCGTGCATTCTGCGGTGAGGTCCTTGCAGACCTCGTCCTTCGTGACGAAACCGTCGGCGATGACCTTGGCGACGTCGGCCTTGTAGATGGCGACCGGGACGGCCAGCACCGAGGGAACCTCGGTCTTGGTCTGGGTGTCCATCACCTTGCCGGTGGTCGGGGCGGCCTTGCCGCTGGCCAGGGCCACGGCCGCCGAAGCAGCGGCGTCGGCCTCGACCTTGATGGCCTTGTAGACCGTCATGCACTGGTCACCCGTGAGGATGTTGCGCAGACCGTCGACGGTGGCGTCCTGACCGGTGACCGGCACCTTCAGGTTGTTCTTCTTCAGCACGGAGATGGCCGCGCCACCCAGGCCGTCGTTGGCGGCGAGCACGCCGTCGACCTTGCCACCGGCCTTCGAGAGCATGCCCTCGAAGATCACGCCGCCCTTCTGGTTGTCCCAGTCCGGCACGCTCTGGTCGTCGACCAGCGTCCACTCCTTGGAGTCGAACTTCGGCTTGACGACCGCGTCGTAGCCGCTCTTGAAGAGCGTGGCGTTGTTGTCGGTGGGGGAACCGTTGAGCACGGCGATCTTCGGGTTCTTCACACCGCCGTCGGTGATGCACTTGACGAGGCCCTCACCCTGCAGGGTGCCGACCTTGACGTTGTCGAACGACACGTACACGTCGGCACCGCCGCCCAGCATCAGGCGGTCGTAGTCGACGGTCTTGATGCCGGCGGCCTTGGCCTTGGTCAGCGCGGTGGCGGCCGACGGCGAGTCGAGGTTGACCACCATGAGCACCTTGACCTTCTTGGCGATCATGCTGTCGGCGATGGTGGTGAACTTCTGCTTGTCGCCTTCGGCGTTCTGGATGTCGGCCTCGAAGCCGGCAGCCTTGATCGCCTCGGTGAGGTACTTGCGGTCCGCGGTCTCCCAGCGGGCCGACGACTTCGAGTCGGGCAGGATGACGCCGATGGTGCCACCGGCGCCGGCGGTGCCGGCCTTCGCGGTGGTGGTGGAACCCTTGGAACTGCTGCTGCCACACGCGGTGGCTGCCACGGCCAGCACCGCGATGGTGCCCATGGCCATACGGCCGGTCTTTCGCATGAGTGCGAACTCCTTGATTGTTGGGATGCGTGCGCACCGGCTGCGTCAGGCGCGAGCAACTCGGAAGTGGTGCATCCCACTCCCCCCGGTTCTCCCCTGATTTCTCGACGTCTGCCGGCGTCGCGAGTTCGTTTCTAGTCCGAACAAACTCTGAGCGGCAAGCACCCCCGCCTAAAAGTTCAGTTCCCGAATGAATTGCAACAGGGTTGTCACACGAATGTGGAGGCCAGCCACGCCGCCGTTTCCTCCGCCACGCGGGCGTCGGACCGCTTCAACTCGTGGGTTCCGCCCTCGATCCAGACGTGAGTGACCGGACCGGGGATGACCGCCGAGTGGGCCGCCAGCTCCTCGGGGGTCCCGAACGCGTCCTTCGTGCCATGGAGGAAGAGGCAGGGCACACCCAGGCGGGGCAGGTGCTCGGTGCGCAGCTTGTCGGGACGTCCCGGTGGGTGGAGCGGGTAGGAGATGAGCACGAGACCGGCCACCGGCAGGGCCTCGCCTGAGTCGGGGCCGCCCGCGGCCAGCATGCTGCACATCCGTCCCCCCATCGAGCGGCCGCCGAGCACCAGCCGGCTCGTCGGTGCGCCGACGTCCGCGGCCAGCGCCTCGGCCGCGGCGCGCAGCGCGGCCAGCAGCACCGGCGCCCGATCGGGCGCGCGGCGGCCGGCCAACCGGTACGGGAAGTCCATGCGGCGCACCGCCAGCGGCGCCACGGCCTGCTCCACGGCGACGAGCGCGGGGTGGGTGCTCGACGACCCCGCCCCCGGGGCGAGCAGCATCCCCGCAGGCGTCGGTGGACGGCCCGCGACCCGTCGACGAGCAGCCATCGCCAGACCCTCAGTCGATCGTGGAGAGGATGCGCCTCGCCTCGCCCAGGTCGGAGATGGCCTTGCTCGCCGCCGCCTCGGCGCCACCGTGGTCGGGGTGCACCTCGCGCAGGCGCGTCCGATAGCGCGTCACCACGTCCTTGCGGTCGGGCTTCACCGTGCCGGGCGCGAACCCCAGGATGTCGAGCGCCCACGCGATCGGATCGGCGAACGACATGAGCGAGTTGCTGCGCGTGCCTCCGACACCCGCCAGGTAGGCGATGAAGCTGGGTCCGACCGGGCCCGGCCAGCGGGTGGCCCGGTCGATCACCTCGGCCACCGACCGCCTCGCCACCGGCGCCAACCGCTCGGTGGCGTAGATGGCCCCGAGCACCTGCTGCAGGTCGCTGCCGTTGTTCTCCAGCTCGACGTTCACCTGCTCGCCGTCACCGACGAGCCGGTGCGTCGATCGTGCCAGGCCGTGCCGGTCGACCTGGTAGCGGTGGCGCAAGCGCGGTTGGGCGACGCGATCGCCGCGGCCGACCTGGTGCACGAGCCGCTGGAGGTCGGGCACCAGGTCCGGATCGACGCCCCGCAGATGGCCCGCCACCACTGCGCCGATGAGCAGCCCGCCGAAGCCGGGCAGGGGGTCGACGGGGAGCACCAGGTTGCCGAGCGAGACGCGGCGCGTGGGGGTGATGGGCCGGGAATGCCAGACCTCCAACTCCGCCAGCAGCACGCCCGGACGCTAGTGGTCGACGCCCGGCCGGGCCGGGTCGGACGCCGGCCCCGTCACCAGGTCACACGAAGGGGCGGAGCACGGCCCGCAGGCGGCGCGCGGCCAGGACCACGCCACCGGTCAGGTCGCCGTCGGGGCCCTCTGCGTCCTCGGGGCCGCCTTCGCCGGTGAGGGCGTCGGCCAGGTCGTCGGCCGCCTCGATCACCGTGTCCCACGCCCGCTGGTTCATGCCGAACGGCGGCCGCTCCGGGTCGAGTTCGCTGTTGAGCGCGGCGAACTCGACCAGCCCGTCGCTGTCCTCCGGGCGTCGTTCCAGGCGGGCCGCCACGTCGAACAGCGCGCTCACCAGCTCGCCGCCGTCGTCGGCCCCGTCATCGTCGGCCCGGTCATCGTCGGCCCCCTCATCGCCGGCCAGCGGTTCGTCCGGCTCGCCGTCGCCGTCGCGGTCCTCGAACACCTCTCCGTCGGGGGCGCGACGCACCGGCGCCACCTCGCCACGGACCTCGGCCACGAGGAAATCGACGGCCGCCTCGTCGCGTGCCGCCACCGCCAGCCCGTCGTCCTCGATCCGGTACGGGACGCCGCCGGCGGCGAGCCTCGCCTCCAGGTCGGTGCGGTGCTCCTCGGTCCAGCCCTCGAGCTCGTACACCAGCTCGCCCGGTTCGTCCTCGCCGCCGTCGGCCGCATCGAAGCCGCCCGCTGCGTCCTCGATCTCGTCGAGCATGGCGTCGACGGCCTCCTCGTGGTCGAGGTGCACCACGAGATCGGTGCCCGAGAACGCGTGGGGGATGCCCGACTCGGCCAGCGCCGCGGCGGCCTCGGCCTGGCTGTCGAGCGGCCACGAGCCGAGCTCGTAGACCACCTGCTCCTCTTCGGGGAGCTCCAGCGGGTTCGGCGCCTCGCCGGGCGCCACCAGGGCCACCCCGCAGGAGGCGCAACGGCTCACCCAGCTCAGGTACTCGGAGCCGCAGACGGGGCAGACCAGGTTCATGGCGCGCACGCTAGTGCGCGCCGTTCAGGGCGGGGCGGCGTCGGCCAGGAAGCGCTCGGTGCGGGCCAGTTCGTCGGCCATGACGGTCGGCGAGCCCCAGCCGTGCCCCTCGCCCGGATAGACGTGGAACGTGACCGCGCGCCCCGCGTCACGCATGGCGGCCGCCAGCGCCTCGCTCTGCTCCACCGGCACGACACGGTCGGCGTCGCCGTGGAGCACGAGCAGCGGCACCGCGATCGATGCGGCGTCGAACAGCGGCGAGCGCTCGCGGTAGGCCGCGGCCGCCGCGGGCCAGGCCCCGACGAGACGGCCGTTGTAGTGCGCCTCGAAGCGGTGCGTCGTGTGGTCGAGGGCCCGCAGATCGGTGACCGGGTACAGCGCCACCGCCGCGGCCAGGAGCTCGGGGTGCCGACGGGCCAGGTTCAGGACGGTGAACCCGCCGGCGGACCCGCCCATGGCCACGATCGCTCCCGTTCGGGCCCATCCCCGCTCGACGGCGGCGCGCGCCGCTGCGGCCGAGTCGTCGACGTCGAGCTCGCCCCACCGGTGCGTCATGGCCTGCGCGTAGGCGCGTCCCCAACCGGTGGAGCCGCGATGGTCGACGAACAGCACCGACCACCCTCGAGACAGCCAGAACGCCACGCGGGCGTTGAACGACACCGGCCACTGCGACGTCGGGCCGCCGTGGATCCACAGCAGCATCCGACCGGCCCCGTTCGTGCCGGCCGGCCGGTACAACCGGGCGTGGACGTCGGCGCCGTCGAGACCGGGGAAGGTGACCGGCTCGGGCTCCACGAGGTGCGGTTCGAAACCGACGACGGGGCCGACGGCCAGCACCGTGCGGGCCCACGACCCCGAGCCGTCCGCTCCCGCGTCGTAGGCGACGAGCTGCGTGGGCGTCGTGGCCCCCGAGCGCAGCGCCACCAACGTCGAGCCACGCCACGACAGCCCACCGTGCACGGCCTTGGCCACCTCGCGCACGACACCATCGGCCAAGCGCACCACGCACAACCGACCGAAACCCGTCTCGTTGCGGCAGAACGCGATGGCGCTCCCGTCGGGCGACCACGCCAGGCTGCGCTGGCCCTGGCCCGCGGTCGACTCGCCGTGTTCGAACGCCTCGGCCACGAGCGGCGCGTCGCCGGATCGTTCGGGGCCGAACACCCACAGGTTCAGCCAGCCGGTGGCGTCGCACAAGAACGCGAGGTCACTGCCCGCGGGCGAGAAGCGCGGCTGCTGCACCGCCAGGTCCTCGGCCCCCCAGGCAGCCACCACACCCGAGCCGTCGGCCGGCGACACCATCCAGACGCTCTCGTCCCACGCCATCGCCGGCGGTCGCCAGGCGTGCCACGCCACGAACGCGCCGTCGGCGCTCCACGACGGATCGCACGAGAACTCGGCGTCGTGGGCGCTGAGGCGCACGGGCCAGCCCTCGGCCGGGTCGATCGGCGCCACGGCCACGTGGCGGTCGTCGACCACGTAGGCCACCCGGCGGCCGGCTGGCGACACGGCCGGCGCGGCCGCCCCCTCGCCCGCCGGTTGGCGCGTGATGCGCCGCGGTGCGCCGCCCACGACCGGTTGCAGCCACAGGTCGCCGTCGCGGGCGACGTACACCACCCCGCTCGAGTCGGGCAACCAGTCGAGAACCCCGCCCGATGTCAACCGACCGGCGCGCGGCTCGGGCTCGGTGGACAGCCGCCGCTCGGGTCCTCCCGTCACGGGCACCACGACGAGCGCCGTGCGCCCGCCGCTCGACGCGACGAACACGACGCGCTGGCCGTCGGGCGACACGCGCGGCTCTGACAGGTCGCGCCCGGAGGCCAGCATCGCCGCGGAGATCACCGCCGCACCGTAGCGAACGGCGTCCCCGCGTAAATCGTTGGCGGCCACTGCTCGGGCCCGCCACACTGCACCACGTTCCCATCGACGCGAGGAAGGAGGTCGTCCCATGAAGAGCATCGTCTCCGCCGCCGGCATCGCCGGACCGTGTCCCACGGGCACGGCCCGTCCCCGCGCCGGCGCGCGCTGACCCGGCGCGCGCTGGGCCGTCGCGGCTCCCGCCCGGGCTCTCCCGCACCCCTCCCACCCGCCTGCCGGCGAGGCGCGCCCCGCGCGCAAGGAAGCGGACGGCGGTCGACACCGATCAGCCCCGAACGACCAAGGAACTCCCATGCACCCGTACCTCGACCTCCACCGCCAGTTGGCCCACGATCGCCGCCAGGTCCTCACCCGCAGGGCCGACGAGACCCGGATGCGCCGGGACGTACGAGCGATCCGCCGCCAGCTCAAACGGACCGGTTAGGTCCCGCTCCCCCGTCGCCCGCCGCCCCGGCCCGGCGACCCGAACCCGCCGCCGCGCCCCCCCCCCGCGGGGGGGGGGGGGGGGGGGCCCCCCCC
>JANPGL010000417.1:0-8176 GCA_031423915.1 Actinomycetes bacterium
CCCCCGACGAGGCGCCCGCGGCACGACAGCTCGAAGTGCCCGAGCAGCCGGACCTCGAGGTCGGCGGGTGAGTGCTCGGAGGTCGGGCGGTCCGCACGAACGTCGGGCGCGGCGCCGCTGGCGGGATCGGGGCCGCCCACCGGCGCATCGCGTACGCGATGGCTCGTCTCGCGAGCTCCTTCGGTCACGTCGTGTTCGGCGAGCTCGCTGACGGTGCGCAGAAGCGCCGTCAGGCCCCGTCGTGTGCGCAGCTCGGAGTCGAGCAGACGCTCGTAGCAGCTCCACGCCGTGTCGAGCTCGTCGCGCTCGTGCTGCCAGCGGGCGACGACGTGCTCGACGGCGGTGAGCAAGGGCGCGAGCGTCGGATCGTCCGAGCCGACGCGCCGGCGCAGCCGGACGAGCGCGTCGTGCGGATCTGCCAGTGGCTCGCGCGCTCTGGCGTCACCCGCTGAGAGCGGTGTGTACGGTGCGGTCACGACGCCCCCCTTGTCCCGTGCCCAGCGTCCGTGGCAATGCTCACGCCGCGTTCATCGCGCCGATCATCGGGCCTGCAGAACAGACCGCGGGGACCGGCGCACCGCGGCAGGAGAGCCGCTCGGATGCCCTACGCCGAGCCTGCCGCGCGGCTCGGGTAGCCGGCGTCGGTCCGGCGTCGCGCCGGCGTCGCGGTTCCCGCGGTGATCGGCAGCAGCTGGGCGACGAGCGTCCGGGTCTGCTCGGACACGACGGGTTCGAGCCCGGAGGCAATGAGCAGCGCGAGGTAGGCGTCGTAGCGACGGCGCGCATCGACGAGGTTGCCTTCCATGAGGTGTACACGCATCAGCGACCGATGGCTGCTCTCGCGAAGCGGATCCAGCTCGACGGCCGTCAGCCCGATGCGCGTCGCCAGCGCGAAGCGACCGTGTTCGGCTGCCACCACCGCCGCAGCGTCGAGCCCGTGCAGGCCGTCCTGACGGCACCGCTCGCGCTCGCCGTCGGTCCACTCCTCGGACCAGTCGGGGAGGAGCTCGCTGCGCAGGTCGTCGATCTCCATCTCGCTGCACAGGAGGCCGTGCTCGAGCCGTTCCACGACCGCGCGCCGCCGCTGGGTATCGACGTCGATGTCCGACGCGAGCGTGAGCCCGCTCGGCTGCTCGTCGACGAGCGGTCGCCCGCACGGTTCGGGTAGTCGCCACAGCGCCCGCCGCACGTTGGCCAGCGCCCGGTGCTGCGTCATCTCGGGCCACAGCATGCCGGCCACGACCGAGCGCCTGACCGGTCGGGCCTCGATCGCCAACAGCGCCAGCAGGCGCTGCGTCGGTGCCGAGAACGGGATCTCGACGTCCCCGCAGGTGAACGAGAAGTGCCGCAGCAGCCCGAGCGCCCGCCGAGGCGACGTCCCGGGCCCCGTTCCGGCTTCCGCGGTGTCACCACGGTGCTGACCGGCGTCCGAACCCATCGCTCGCGGGCTCACGTCGGAACGCCCGTCATGTGAGTGACCTCCTGGTCCCGCGCCCGAACGGGTCCCTGTCGACCGACGGAACGCGGAGCCTGCACCGCGGGGACGGAACCGGGTCGCTTCGAGCGTGCTGGCCGGGTCCCGGCTTCGTCAAGGACTGGTCGTCGCTTTCTCGTGGGCGTTCGGTTCTCTTGGTTGCCGGTTAGCCCACGCCCTCGGTCAGACCGACCGCGAGAGATGATCGCACGTGCGCCACCGAATACGGTCGCAGGCGTGAGCGTCCCCGCCGACATCGATCCCACCCGCTTCGCCGTGCACCACGCCTCGCCGCGCGGGTTCCGTCAGGCTTTCGTGCGGGAAGGCGTCGGCGGCGTGCCGCTCGTGCTCGTGCACGGCTGGCCCGAGTCGAAGCGGATCTTCTGGCGCGTCATCGAGCCGCTGGCCGCCGCCGGCTTCGAGGTGATCGTGCCCGACCTGCGTGGATTCGGCGACTCGGAGGTGGCGCCCGATGGCTGGCGCGACGTGCCGTCGATGGCGCGCGACCTGCACGCGCTCGTCCACGACCACCTCGGCCACGACCGCGTCGTGCTGGCCGGCGGCGATCTCGGCGGTCCGGTGGTGCAGGACCTGGCGCTGCGCCACCCCGACTGGGTCGACCGCATGGTGCTGTTCAACTCGCCGCTGCCGTTCGACAGGCAGCGCATGGCGGGCCTCGACACCCGCCCGGCGCGCGAGGCGAGCGACTACTTCTGGCGCCAGGGCAACGATGCCGACGGGCTGGCGGCCGAGCTGGCGACCGAGTCGGCGCGTCGGCACTACGTCGCCACGTTCTACACGAGCCGCTTCTGGGCCCATCTGGGCGCGTTCGTGCGACCGGGTGACCCGGTCGGTCGGTTCGGGCTCAGTGCGACGGTCGACTTCCACACCGAGCCGTTCGGCGTCGCCGCGTCGTTGCGCGCCAGCTTCGGCGGGTACGAGAGCTCGTTCGACGCCAGCAAGCGCAGCGAACCCGGGCTGCTGGGCCGCAACGACCGCACGCGCACGCTGCTGCTGCACGGAACGAGCGACCATGTGCTCTACCCCGAGTTCGACAAGATGGCCGCGCAGGTCTTCGGTGACCACGTCGGGCCGTTCCTGCTGCGCGACTGCGGGCACTTCGTGCCGTGGGAGTCGCCGCACGCGTTCAGCTCCGGCGTGGTCGCGTTCGGCTCGGACCTGCTCGCTCGCGCCAAGCGCTGAGGAAGTCAAGACTTGTCTTCGAGGTGAACGCGGCGCATCCTGCAGATGAGGTTCCGCAGCATTCGTTGCCAGCTCCTGACCGAGAGGTCGGGGAGGAGGTAGTGATGGTTTTGCAGGGCTCTACCGAGGATGGGGATCCGCCTGGTCGCTGAGGCGGCGGCGCACTGGTGACCTTCGAAGGTTCGATCGAACCCTCGACCACCGGCGTTGCCGGCGACCGCTCCTGACACCGCGGGCTCCCACACCGAGGACGCACGACGTCCCATTCGAGCCACTGGATGAGCAGTGACCTTCGCTGACGACCGCACCGTCGCAGACCGATGGAATGGCCCTGGCACAGCGCCGCGAGAGCGTTGTGCCAGGGCCGTTCCGCGTCGCCGCTCAGTCCTGCTTGCGCACGACCAGGCGCCACCACAGCTCGAAGAGCTGACGGGCCGACCGGGCGATGGCGGGGAGCCGGAAGAACTGGCTCTTCCCGTGAGGCCGGTCGTAGTGGCTCACGCCCACCTGCACGAACCGGGCGCCGACGCGCTCGTAGCCGCGCATCATCTCGACACAGATGGTGCCGCTGGTCGAGGTGAGTGGCACGCGTCGCACGAGGTCGTGGCGGATCAGGCGGAAGTCGCAGTCGGTGTCACGCACGTGCAGGTTGAACAGCCGCTTCACCGTGTGGTGGTACACGCGGCCGATCACCTTGCGGTAGAGCGGGTCGCCGCGGCCCATCTTGAAGCCCTGCACGACGTCGGTGTCCTGCCGGACGGCGGCGACGAGTCGATCGATCTCGCTGGCGTCGTACTGGGCGTCGCCGTCGGTGTAGAAGACCCACTGCTTGGTCGAGGCCGCGAAGCCCGACTGGAGTGCACCGCTGTAGCCGCGGTTCACCTCGTGATCGATCACGCGCAGCGCCGGGAGCTCGGCGGCCAGCGCCTGCAGCACCTGGAGCGAGTCGTCCTTGGAGCCGTCGTTCACGACGATGACTTCGAAGTCGTCGACGAGCTTGCTCAGCGCGCCGTGTACGTCTCTCACCATCTTGCCGATGGCGTCGCGATCGTTGTAACACGGGAAGAACGCCGACACGGACCCGACCAGCGGGTTCCCCGCGGCGAGCGCCGTCACGGGGTCACCGCGGCGAGGTCCTGCACGGAGCTCAGCGCATCGCACACGGTGGCGACCTCGTCATCGGTCAGCTCTGGGAAGCACGGCACGCTCAGGCAGGTGGCGGCCCACGCCTCGGCCTCGGGGCACGAGGCCCGGGTCAGGTGCGCGTAGGCAGGCTGCTGGGTGATGGCCAGCGGGTAGTGCACCCCCGTGCCGACGCCCCGCTCGGCCAGCGCGGCCCGCACCCGTTCACGCTCGCCGACCCTCACGACGGCGAGATGGTAGACGTGATCGGGGTGGTCGGCGTGCCAGGTGAGACGCGGGGCGGCGGCGCGGTAGGCGGCGACCACGGCGCGGCGGCGGGCGTTGCCGGCACGCAGATCGGGCAGCAGCAGCCGCAGCCATGCGGCCTCGAGCTCGCTCGTGCGGAAGTTCTGGCTGATCTCGGTGTGCACGTACTGGGCGCTCATGCCGTGGGCCCGCAGGCGTCGGGCGAGTGCCGCCAGGTCGGCGTCGTCGGTGACGAGAGCTCCGCCGTCGCCCACGCCGCCGAGGTTCTTCGTCGGGTAGAAGCTGTAGACGGTCGTGACCGACGGTCGGCCGTGGGCCGGACCGACGGCGCCGTGCGCCTGAGCGGCGTCCTCGACGATGGGCAGGCCGAGCTCGATCGGCAGCGGTGCGGGCCGGCCGTACAGGTGGACCGGCACGACCGCCCGGGTGCGCGCCGTCACGGCGGCCCGAGCCGCCGCCAGGTCCATCGCCGCGGTGACCGGGTCGACATCGACCGGCACCGGCACGGCGCCGAGTGCGCAGACGGCCGAGGCCGTGGGCACCGCCGTGAACGCCGGTACCAGCACCTCGTCACCGGGGCCGACGCCGAGCGCGGCGAGGCTCAGCTGGATGGCCGCCGCACCCGACGCCACGGCGACGCAGTGATCGCCCCCGGCGAAGGCGGCGAACTCGGTCTCGAACGCCGCCAACTCGTCGCCGAGCAGGAGGTGGCCGCCGGCCAGGATGCGCCGGGTGGCGTCGAGGTAGGCGTCGCCGTAGCGCACGGCACGGCGGCTCAGGTCGACGACAGGTACCACGGGTGCTCCTGGTAGAACGCGACGGTGCGGGCGATGCCGTCGGCGAACGAGATCTGCGGGTCCCAACCGAGGACGCGCTTGGCCTTGGCGAAGTCACCCTGGAAGCTGCCGATGTCGATGGCGGCCAGGTGGTCGGGCCATGGCACCGTGCTCACCTGCGTGCCTGCGTTGCCCGCCGCGCCCGTCAGTCGGGCGATGGCGAGGAGCGTGAGCGCGTCGGGGTGCCCGAGGTTGAAGACCTCGCCGACGGCGTCGGGCGACGCGGCAGCCAGCGCCATGGCTCGCACGACGTCGTCGACGTGGAGGCAGTCACGCAACTGCTGGCCGTCGCCGAACACCGACAGGTCTTCGCCCCGCATGGCGCGCCGCACGAACACCGGCAGGAAGCCGAGACCGTCGAGGAGAAGCGACTGGCGCGGGCCGTAGACGTTGGTGAGCCGGAGCGCACAGACCGGCAGGTGGTGGACGCGGGCGTACAGGAGGTGGAACTGCTCGCCCGCCAACTTGTCGATGCCGTTCACGTCGACCGGCGACGTGGGATGGTCCTCGTCGACCGGCAGGTACCTCGGGCGCCCGTACACCTGGCGCGTGGAGGTGTGCACCACCGTGGCCGTCGGGTTTCCGGCCCGCAGGATCTCGAGGAACGCGAGGTGGCTACGGGCGTTGAGGTCGAGGTCGCGAAGCGGGTCGGTCATCGACTCGTGGTGGCTCACCTGGCCCGCCACGTTGAACACGACGTCGGCTCCGCGGACCGCCGGCGCGACCCGGTCGACGTCGCCGATGTCGGCGCGCACGACGTCGACGTGGCCGACGACGCCGTCGAGGTTGCGCGCGTCGCCCCCGTGCTGGGGGATGAGCGCATCGATCACCACGACGTGGGCGCCGGCAGCGGCCAGGGCGTGCACGGTGTTCGCACCGATGAAGCCGAGGCCCCCGGTGACCACGCAGCGGCGGCCGGCGAAGGGGAGGAGGGCGGCGTCCACGGTCGTCATTGGGGTGGTGGGGAGGTCAGCCGCACGCTAGCCGCTGGCGCCCCCGGTCGAGAGGCCGCACGGAGTCGACCACCGGGCCGGGCCCGCTCGTATCCTCGCCGTCGTGGAGATCGACGAGTACCGCCGCATGGCCGCCGTGGAGGACGAGCACTGGTGGTATCGGAGCACGCGCGCCCTCCTCGACGAGGTTCTCGGGCCGTCGTTGACCGCCGGTGGTCGGGTGCTCGATGCCGGCGCCGGCACCGGTGCCACGGGGGCGTGGATGGCCGGCCGGAGCCAGCTCGTGGCCACCGACATCGTGCCGATGGCGCTGGACCTCTATCGCGAGCGTCACGCCGATGCCATCGGGTTGGCTGCCGCCGACGTGCAGCGGCTGCCGTTCGCGTCGGGTTCCTTCGATGCGGTGTTGTGCGTCACGGTGCTCTACCACGAAGGGATCGCCGACCCGGTCGTCGCCGTCGGTGAGCTGGCTCGGGTGGTCAAGCCGGGCGGCGTGCTGTGCCTGCTCGAGCCGGGTGTGGAGCGGTTGCGCCGGGCCCATGACCGGGTCACGCATGCGGCCCGCCGGTTCTCGGTGGGCTCGATGCGTCGGCTCGTCGAGGCCAACGGTCTCACCGTGGAGCGGGCCACGGGCGCGTACAGCTTCCTGGTGCCGCCCGCGGCGGCCAAGGCCGTGCTGGAACGCGGGGCCACCGCCAGCGACCTCGACCGGAACCCGAGCGGGCTGAGTGGCGTGCTCTCGGCGGCGGCTCGCGTCGAGCGAGGTGTGCTGCGCCGGACCTCGTTGCCGTTCGGTCTGTCGGTCTTGGCCGTCGGGCGAAAGCCGCTCCCCGGACGGCCCGCGTAGGGCGTCTAACCTCGGGCGGATCGACACCACCGAGCCGTTGATCACCCCCCGGCCCACCACCGGGACGCCGTCGCCCGAGCCCGTCGGACGTGCCCGGGTCGGGTGGCGCGCACTGCCCTGGCGGTCGGTTGGGCTGGCATGGCTCGTCTCCCGGCTCGTCGCCACGGCGGGCCTGGCGCTGCTGGGAGCCAAGCCGCTGGGCTCGGTCGACCTGGATGCGCTCGCCGACTGGGACACCGGGTGGTTCCAGTCGATCGTGCAGCGCTGGTACGGCCCGGCGAAACTCCCGACGCCGTGGGCCGTGGGCCCGACCCACTGGACGAGCTGGCCGTTCTTCCCGCTGCACCCGTTCCTCGCCCGGGGCGTGTCGGCGCTCGGCATGTCCGACCGTGCTGCGCTCATCGTGGTGAACAACCTGGCGTTCCTGGCGGCCCTGTGGGGTCTGCACCGACTGACCCGACGCCACCTCGGTGACCGGAGTGCCACCGCGGCGGTGTGGGCCATGGCGTTGTTCCCCGGGTCGATCACCTCGGTCATGGGGTACTCGGGTGGCTTGTTCGCCGCCGGTGCCGTGTGGGCGTTCGTGCTGCTCGAGGAGCGCCGGTACCTGGCGTCGGGCTTGGCGGTGGCGGTGGCGGTGTCGGCCCGGCCGAACGGCTTCCTGCTGCTGGCCGCGCTGGTGCCGCTGGCGTTCGTGACGGTGAAGCGCCGGGGCGGCAGGTGGCTGCCCGCCGTCGTGATGACGGCGTTCCCGTCGCTGGCGTTCCTGGTGGCCTGGTCTGCGTGGTGCGGTGCCGTCACCGGAGACCCGCTGGTGTTCTTCAACGCCAAGAAGGCGTGGGAGGAGGTGACGCTGGGCCAGTTCCTGAAGCATCCGCTGGCGGGGAATCCGACCGTGCACGTCTTCCTCGGCGTGATCGCGGTGGCGGTGGTCCTGTGGCAGGCGAAGCGACTGCCGTGGGCGTGGCACATGGTCGTGGCGGTCATGATCCTCCCGTCGTTGGTGCTCGGCGTGACGGGCATCGGCCGGTACGCGGCCGAGACGTTCCCGGTGTTCGTTGCGGTGGCGGCCTTGCTCGACCGGCTGCCCCGGTGGATGCGGCCGGTGTACTTCGTGTCGTCGGCCGTCGGCCTCGCCCTGTTCGGGATGATGGTCAACCGCTGGCGCTACGTGCCGTAGCTCGCCGCTTCGGGCTGTCACGCGGCCTTTCGCCCGCGGCCGGGTGGCCCGGTGGTCAGGATCTGTCCGTCGGGGAGTCGGATGCGCAATGTCCGGTCGGCGCCGAGTTCGATCGCCCAGCCGCTGTTGTGGATGTTGGTGTGGTGGTGGGTGCAGACGGGGAGCAGGTTGGTGAGGTCGGTGGTGCCGCCGTGGCGCCACCAGGTGATGTGGTGGATGCGGCAGTTGTCGTACCTCACGGTGCAGCTGGGTATGGCGCAGGTGGCGTACCAGCTGCGGAGCACCCGCCGTTGC
>JANPGL010000418.1:0-10116 GCA_031423915.1 Actinomycetes bacterium
CTCGCCGCCGTCGAGCGTCTGCCCGCGGTGGCGGCGGCCCGCGCTGCCGGCCTCGCCGTGGAGGTGAGCGTCCCCCGGTACACCGCGCCGACCTGGCGAGGCCACGCCGTCGACCATCCGCAGGTCTACCCGGGGTGGCTCACGCCCGACGAGCACCCGGCGGTGCGCGCCGCCGTCGACGCCTACCGGCGGGTCGTGTCACCGCACGTCGTCGAGCCGACCGGCGGGGCCCGCGGCGGAACGCTGCGCACCCAACCGCGGGTCGGCACGTGGGTGTTCTCGACCGACGGCGTCGGCTACCCGGTCGCCACGGCCGAGGCCGAACGGGTCGTGCCGGCGACGAAGCGCTGGGTCACCGCCGGCGACCTCACCCACCCGCCGATGATCGGGATCGGGGCCGGCATCGAGCAGAACACCCACCGGATCGGCGAGCACGTCGACGCCCGCGAGCTCGTCCACGCGGTCGCCGTGCTCGCCCGTTTCCCGCGGGCGTTCGTCGACGCCACCCGGCCGGTGACGGTCGGCGCGGATCAGGCCCCGCGGCCCGCCGGGTCCTGACCGTAGAACCCGGCGAACAGCTCGTAGAGCTCGGGCTTGTCGGCGCGGAGGTCGGCGGGCAACGTGAAGAAGACCTCCGACACGACCGCGAAGAACTCGCCCGGGTCGTCAGCGCCGTCCTCGGGCAGCAGCAGCTCGTCGGGGTCCGCGGCGTTTCGCAACGCCTCGAACTCGCGCGTGCACACCTCGATCCAGCGCCGTCGCTCGGCCCGGCCCAGGGGCGGCGTCCCGTCGGCCGCGCCGGTGAGCAGGTCGAGCGCATGGGCGAACTCGTGCACCACCACGTTGCGACCCCGCCGGGGATGGCGGAGGTCGTCGAGCACCGCATCCCACGCCAGGAACAACGGGCCGCGCTCCTCCGCCTGGCCGTCGAGCAGGCTGTCCTCGTCGTACACCAGCCCGTCGACGAGCTCGCTCGGCTGTTCGCCGCGCACGCGGATGGCCGACGCGTGCAGCTCGATGGAGCGAACGGTCGAGAAGCTCTCGGCGTCGAAGGCGTCGCCGAGCAGGAGCAGCGCGGCGTTCCCGGCCACCGTCACCATCACGTCGTCGTCGAGCCGGAAGCCGCGTGCCGCCTCCCAGCGCTTTGCGGCCAGGAGCGTCGCGACATGCTGCTCCAGGCGGGAGCGCTCGTCGCTGCCGAGGCGCGGCCAGGCGACGACGCGGCGGGCCAGGATGCGGCGCCACTCGTCCGGGAACGCAAGCGGCTTCGGCGGCTCCCGGCGACCGCGACGACGGAACAGCATCAGTCGTTGGGCCGCACGAGCACCTTGGCGTGGCGCTCGGGGTTGGCCAGCTCCTCGAACGCGTCGGCGACCCCGTCGAGGCCGACGTCGGCCGTGACGAGCGGCGCGACGTCGACGCGCCCTTCGGCGAGATCGGCGAGCGAGTCGCGGAACTCGTCCGGTGTCCACCCGAGCACGAAGCTGATCGTCGCCTCCTTGTTCACCGCCACGGCCGGCCACAACCGGTCGTGCTGCATGCACAGGCCCACGACCAGGATCTGGCTGTTGCGGGGGATCGCGGTGAGGAGGCGGTCGATGAGACCGGGCACGCCGACGGCCTCGAACACGACCGTGGCGCCGCGCCCGCCGGCGGCCGACCACGCCTCGACGGCGTCGGTCGTGGCCGGATCGACCACGACGTGGGCGCCCATGCGCTCGGCCAGCGCACGGCGCGCCGGCGAGAAGTCGGCGGCCACCACCAACGGGACGCCCGCCGCCCGCAGCGCCGCCAGCACCGCCAGGCCTACCGGCCCGCACCCGACCACGATGGCCGAATGGGTGCGCCCGACCCACGACGCATTGACGGCGTGTCGCCCGACCGCCATCGGTTCGGTGAGGGCCGCATGGCGCGGGTCGAGGCCGTTCGGGATGGGGAGCAGGCGAGGCGCCTCCAACACCATCCGCTGCGCGAAGCCACCCATCAGCTCGTTGGCGTAGCCCACCGAGCGGACCCCACGGTCGTTCACCACGACGGGGTGGCCGACCACGGCCACCCCTTCGGCGATGCCGACCACGCCGGGACCGAGCTCGACGACCCGGGCCGAGAACTCGTGGCCGAACACCAGGTCGGCGTCGGGATCGAAGTCGAACACGCTCATGCCCGAGGCTCTGGCCGCGGCCACGAAGTCGTGGGCGTGGAGCCGGCAGTGGAGGTCGCTGCCGCAGATCCCGCACGCGATCGTCTCGACCAGCACCTGACCCGGCCCGGGAACCGGCTCGGGTACCTCGTCGACGACGATGTGGCCTCGTCGCAGGATGGCAGCGCGCACGTCGTCCCCTCCCCCGCCGCCGACCGGCGACTCGATGGCGACCCTACTCAGCACACCCGAACGGGGCCGCCTACCATCGTCGCACGGCGATGCGACCGGCTCGCCAGGAGGGTGACGCCGTGGCGCACGAGATCCCGGTGATCGACCTGGCCGCGTTCCTGGCCGGGGGCGACGGCACGCCGGCCGCCGCGGCGATCGAGGCCGCCGCCACACGGGTCGGGTTCTTCCAGGTCGTCGGACACGGGATTCCCGCCGACCTGCTCGACGCCGTGTACCGGGCCGCCCGGTCCTTCGCGGCGCTCGACGCCGACACCAAGCGACGGTGCCGCAGCGCGCACCCCTATCGAGGCGTCCACCTCCGCCCGGACGCGACCGGGGCGGTGCGGCTCGAGCGCTTCCTGGCCGCCCGCTACGACGACCCGGCGAGCGCTGTGGCTGCCGGCATCGACCCCGCCCTCGCCGACTACTACCACCCGAACGTCTGGCCCGCCGATCCGCCGACCTTCCGCCCGGCCTGCGCCACGCTGTTCGCCGGGACACAGGCGCTCGGCGGTGCGCTGATGCGCCTGTTCGCGCTGGCGCTCGGCCTGGGCGTCGACGGGTTCGACGGCGCCGTCGAGCCCAATGCGTCCAGCTTCGCCGTGAACCACTACCCCGCCACGGGCCGCGCCGACGGCACTGGCACCGGCGAGCCCCAGGTGCTCTTCCACGAGCACGCCGACGGCAACACGCTCACGCTGCTGCATCAGCGCGGCGACTACGACGGCCTCCAGGTCCAGCGGCTCGACGCCCCCGGTGAGTGGATCCCGGTGCCGGTCCGCGAGGACGCGTTCGTGGTCAACCTCGGCAAGCTGATGGCCCGCTGGACGAACGATCACTGGCCGGCCACGCGCCACCGTGTCGTGGCGTCGGCGGACCCGCGCCACGAACGCACCACCCTCACGACGTTCCACATGCCCGCGCTGACCGCCACGATCGCCCCGCTCGAGCGGTGGTGCGAGGCCGACGGCCCTCACTACGAACCGATCACCGCCTACGAGTCCGAGAAGGCGAGCATCCGCGCCTATGCGCTCCCCCGACAGGACTCGCTGAGCGTCGATCCCACGGTGGTCGACTTCGCCGCCCGCCCGCGCTGACCGCGCTCCCGGTTCTCACCTCCGGCCGGATTCCGTATGCTGCGGCCCATGGGGGCTCTACTGCACGAGATCGATCCACGCGAGTTCGACGCACCCGAGTTCCAGCGGGACCCGTTCCCGCTGTACCGACGGCTGCGCGACCACCACCCGATCTTCCGGGACCGGTTCCACAACCGCTGGATCATCAGCCGGTACGCGGACGTGTACGCCGCGTTCCAGGACAACGAGAGCTTCGATCGGGCGCTCTACCAACCCGACGGCCCGTACCAGTTCGGCTCCAGCCACGTGTTCGGCCCGAACATCCTGGAGTACGGCAACAGCGACCGCCACCGCTGGCTCCGCAACGTGGTGGCCGGCCAGTTCGTGGGGCAGGGCCTGACGAACTTCATCCCGATCATCGAGAAGATCGCCGCCGAACTGCTCGAGTCGTGCCGCGGCGAGGGTCGCATCGAGCTGGTCAGCCGGTTCTCGAACCAGTTCCCCATCCGCGTCATCTCCAACATGCTCGGCCTGCCCCGCGCCGACGAGGAGCGCTTCGTGGGCTGGTACCAGGCCCTCATCGCCGGCCTGGGGTTCGGCGGCGAGCACCTGGCCCGCGGCATGGCGGCCCGCAACGAGATGTGGGCGTACCTCGAGCCGTTGGTGGCCGAGCGGCTGGCCAACCCGGGCGACGACCTGCTGTCCAAGATCTGCGTCGCCGAGCTCGACGGGGTGCGCATGAGCCTCGAGGAGGTGAAGGGCTTCATCGCGTTGCTGCTCGCCGCCGGTGGCGACACCACCGACAAGGCCATCGCCAACATGTGGTTCCACATGCTCTACACGCGCCCCGACCAGTTCGAGGACGTGAAGCGCGATCCGTCGCTGTGGGAGAACGTGTTCGCGGAGATGATGCGGTTCGATCCGGTCGTGCACATCCAGACCCGCTACACGACGCGAGAGGTCGAGCTCCACGGCCGGGTGCTGCCCGCTCGGGCCATGGTGCTGTTGCAGCTCGGCGCCGGCAACCGCGACGAGCGCGTGTTCGCCGACCCCGACACCTTCGACATCCATCGCGACGACCTGCACATGGGGCGGGAGAACCGCTCGGCCCGCTACAAGTCGAACAAGCCAGGCCACCTGGGCTTCGGGGTGGGACAACACTTCTGCATGGGCTACGCCATGGCCCGGCAGGAGGCCATCATCGCCTGCCAGCGCATGACCGAGGTGATGGGCACGCCACGGGCGACGTTCCCCGACCACGAGGGCATCACGTCGCCCTCGATCGATTCCGGTGGCTTCCGCTCGCCGAGCGAGCTGTGGATCTCGTTCGACCGGTGAGGATCGTCATCGATCTCGACCGCTGCTTCCTCGCGGGAGAGTGCGTCTACAACCACCCACAGCTGTTCGCGTTCGACGACGACAACCGTCCGGTGGTCCTGGTCGAGTCACCCGACGCGGCGGCGTTGCAGCTCGGCGCCCGGCAGGCGGCCGAGGTGTGCCCGAGCGGTGCCATCGCCCTGCTCGACGAGTAGCCCGACGATCGGAGCGTGGTCAGCCGGCGCCGTCGGCGGTCGCCGCCACGGCCGAGGGCTCGGGCGCGCCGACCCAGCGGCGCTGGGGGACGTCCCGGTAGAGCCGCTCGATGTCGTAGAAGCGGCGCATCTCCTCGGAGAAGACGTGGACGACCAGCGCGCCGTAGTCGAGCAGCACCCAGGTCAGGTCGCGCCGACCCTCGGTCCGTAGCGTCGTCAGCCCCGACTTCTCCTTCAGCTGCTTCTCGATCTCGTCGGCGATCGTGCGGACCTGGCGGCTGTTCGCTCCGCTCGTCACCACGAACACATCGGTGATGGCCAGCACGTTGCCCACGTCGATGATGACGGTGTCGGTGGCCTTCTTCTCGTCGCCGGCGGCGGCGGCGACGTCGGCCCAGCGCTGGATGTCGGCGGGGTCGGTCGGGGTGGTGGTTCGGCGGGTGGCCATCAAGGGGTCTTCTTCGTGGTGGAGGGGCCGGCGGCCGCAGTGCTGGTGGTGGACGCCACGGTCGAGGTGCTCGTCGGCGGGGCGGACGTCGTGGGCGCCACCCTACGGGCCGCAGCGACGACATCGGCACCGACGGTCATCGTGGCATCGATGCCGTCGATGCGCTCGTCGGTGGTGACCAGGCCGACGGGGCCGAGGCCGGCCACGGCCTCGGCGACCGGGGCGGCCAGGACCGGGTCGGCGTAGGTGAGGGCGCTGGTCGCCGGAACGCCGCCGGCGGTGTCGTCGACGAGAACGACGGCCGCACCCGCAGCGAGGAGCCGGCCGACCACGTAGTACGCCACCGACTCGTCGCCGGACGGGTTCCGCACGCGCAGACGAACGGTGGCCTCGGCGGGCGACACGGCGGCCGGCACCACCTGAGCCATCAGGAGGCGCAGACCGACGGTGTCCGGTGTGAACCGCTCCGGCTCGTCGGGCGCGGTCGACGCCGGGGTCACGGACACCGAGCGCACCACCGTGCGCCCGCGAGCCAGCACGCCCAGGGCGGCGACCAGCGCCGACGCCGGGGCGCCGGTCCCCGGCGCGACCGAACCGGCGGCCGCCGGGCGCGCCACGACGGGGAGCAGCGCCGCCCACAGCTCGACCGCCCGATCGATACGGACGAGCTCGCTCTCGTCGCCCCGGGCGGTGAGGGCGGCGGCCGCGGCGGCGGCCGACAGGGTCTGGAGGCCGGCCGGGACCACGACGACCTCACTGCCGTCGGGCCGAACCGAGCGCACCGCGTCGACCAGGCGCACGTCGACCGGCGTCAGCGTCCCCACCGCGATCGCCAGCTCGCCGGGGGTCAGCCGGGCCGAACCCGCCAGCGTGATGCCGAGCAGGCCCTCGACGTGGGCGACCAGACCGTCGAGCCCAGCCGTCGCCACGTCGGCGTCGAGCCGTTCCGGCCGGCCCGACGCCCCGTTCGTCTCGGTGCCGAGTGGGACGACGACGACCGTGCCGCCCGACCCGCCCGGCGCCGGGGCCAGGATCGTCGCGACGACGGGTACGCCCTGGTCGTCGTCGGCCACGACCAGGTACGCCGGTGTGGCCGGCAGCTCGGCGAGGCGCGGCACCGTCGGTTCGGTCTGGCCCTGGGTCGACGTCGTGACCGTGCGGTACGCGGATCGGACGAGGAAGGGGATGAGCAC
Organism: Actinomycetes bacterium; assembly: GCA_031423915.1. Classification (GTDB taxonomy): domain Bacteria; phylum Actinomycetota; class Acidimicrobiia; order Acidimicrobiales; family Ilumatobacteraceae; genus JANMAT01. Next base: position 6,621 of record JANPGL010000418.1, read on the forward strand.
CGCAGCGACGTGCGCCGGCACGAGCACCGCCGCGGTCCGGGCCGGGTCCCGGCGGGCGCCGCTCACTCGCCCGCCGATCCGGCAGAGGGCGAACCGTACAGTCCTCGGGCTCGGATGCCGGCGATGACCTCGGGGGTCAGCAGGTAGTCCAGCGGGCGCCCGTCGGCTACGCGGGCCCGCAGATCGGTGCTGGAGACCTCGAGGTGCGGCACCTCGACCCGCCGCCACCGGAACCCGTTCGGCAGGGGTTTCTGGACGCCAGGGCGGTCGACGACGACCAGCGTGGAGCGGGCCACGACCTCCTCGTAGCGCTTCCAGGTGGTCAACCCGGCCGCCGCGTCCCGCCCGAGGATCGTGAAAAGCGCCGCCCGAGGGTGCCGGACCGCGAGTTCGGCCAGCGTGTCGGCCGTGTAGCTGGGCCCACCGTGGTCGAGTTCGACCCGGGACGCCTCGAGCCCGTCCACGCCGGCCACGGCGTCTTCCACGAGTGCAAACCGGTCCTCAGCAGGGGTTATGCGGCGAGACCCCCGCTTTTGCCAGGGGACGTTGGCCACCACGAGGAGGACCGCGTCGAGTCGCAGGGCATGGCGCACGTTGACGGCCGTCACAAGATGGCCCACATGAGGTGGGTCGAACGTGCCACCGAAAACGCCGAGACGCATACGCTTCGCGCGTGACAGACTGCTGGGCCCCTTCGGCACGGCGGCGGAGCTTAGAGGTTCAGGCGCTCAGCCCCCGCGTCGATAGTCCCTTGTGGCCTAAGCCACACGAGGCGGCGGAATCATTCGCAGCCTCCGCTGGTTGGAGCCAGCTGCGATGAATGATTCCCTCGGCATCTACCTCAACGATATCGGCAAGGTTCCGCTTCTCACCGCGAGTGAAGAGCGAGAATTGGCGCGAGTCATCGAGGCGGGACGTGATGCTGCTGCAAAGCTCGCTGCGGGCCAGTCTGCCGCAGCCCTGAAGGCGGCCGTTCGTTCCGCCGAGGCGGCAAAGGACCGGTTCATCCGGGCCAACCTCCGTCTCGTCGTCTCGATCGCTCGTCGCTACCCCCTCCCCCAGGGCATGGACCTGGGGGATCTCATCCAGGAAGGCAACCTGGGCCTCGAGCACGCAGTCGACAAGTTCGACTGGCGGCGCGGGTTCAAGTTCTCGACCTACGCGACCTTCTGGATCCGCCAGGCCATCGGCCGGGCCCTCGACCAGAAGGCCAGCCTGGTCCGCCTCCCGGGCGACCGGTCGGCCAGCCTCCGCGCCGCACTCCGCCAGGCCTCCGGGTCTGGTGAGGAGCTCGACGCCGAGAACGCCCGCCTCCACCGCCTGGCCACCCCCGTCTCGCTCGACCGGCAGGTCCGCGACGACGGCGACACCACCCTCGTGGATCTGCTGCCCAACGACGGCGGCACCCCCGAAGACGCCGTGATCGCCGGCGTCGAGAGCCAGCTGCTCGACGACCTCCTGGGCACGCTCGACCAGCGTGCCCGCTACGCCGTGGAAGCCAGATTCGGCCTCCTCGACGGGAACAAGCGCTCCTTCCGAGAGGTTGGAGAAGACCTCGGGGTCACCGCCGAGGCCGCACGTCGGCTCGTTCAACGAGCCGTCGCCGGTCTCCGTGACGACGCCGCCAAGATCCTGGCCGCCTGACGATTCCCCCAATCGTCCTGGCCCAGGCCGACGTTCCCGGCGCCCCCCGCCGGTAGAGCGTCCTCTAGTCACCGCCGCAGCTTCGCCCCCCGGAGCTGCGGCGGTGGCGCGTCCGGGCTCAGACGTCCCGACCGGGCGCGACGTCCCATGTCACGGGCATCCACGTTGCGACGGACCGCGGACACCTAGGAAGCTTGGGGCGTGGCACAGTCCTGGTCCCCTTCGTCGTGGCGGTCGTTCCCCGCCGAGCAGCAGCCCGCCTGGCCCGACGAGGCGGCGCTCGACCGTGCCCTGAAGCAGATCGGGACCTATCCCCCGCTGGTGTTCGCCGGCGAGGCCCGCTCGCTCATGACCTCGCTCGGGCACGTGGCGGCGGGGAACGCCTTCCTGCTGCAGGCCGGCGACTGCGCCGAGAGCTTCGAGTCGTTCAGCGCCAACGAGATCCGCGACAAGCTCCGCGTCATCCTCCAGATGGCGGTCATCCTCACCTATTCGCTCGGCGTGCCCGTGGTGAAGGTGGGTCGGATCGCCGGCCAGTTCGCCAAGCCCCGATCGTCGGACACCGAGACGGTGGGCGGACGCGAGATCCCCAGCTTCCGCGGCTACATCGTCAACGACCCGGCGCCTACCGAGGCGGCCCGTTCGGCCGACCCCGAGCGGCTCGTCCAGGCGTACCACCAGTCGGCCAGCACGCTGAACCTGCTCCGGGCCTTCACCAAAGGTGGGTTCGCCGACCTGAGCCGCGTCCACGCCTGGACGCAGGAGTTCGTGGCCTCGAGCCAGCAGGGCGCCCGCTACGAGCAGCTGGCGAACGAGATCGAGCGCGCCCTTCACTTCATGCGAGCATGCGGCATCGACCTGGAGGGGACGGCCCAGCTCCACGAGGTCGACGTCTTCACGAGTCACGAGGCGCTTCTCCTCGGGTACGAGGAGGCGATCACGCGGCAGGACTCGCTGACGAACGGCTGGTACGACTGCTCGGCCCACATGCTGTGGATCGGCGAACGCACGCGGCAGCTCGACGGCGCCCACGTGGAGTTCCTGCGCGGCGTCGGCAACCCGATCGGGTGCAAGGTCGGCAACACGACCTCGGCCGAGTACGTCATCGAGCTGTGCGAGCGCCTCAACCCCTCACGGGTACCGGGTCGGTTGACCCTCATCAGCCGCATGGGCGCCGGGAAGGTCGAGGACAACCTGCGGCCGCTGCTGCGGGCCGTGAAGGAGTCCGGCCACCCGGTCGTGTGGGCCTGCGACCCCATGCACGGCAACACGTACACGTCGCAGAGCGGACGCAAGACGCGCCACTTCGACGTGGTGTGCGCCGAGCTGCAGGGCTTCGTGGCGGCGTGCCGCAAGGAGGACGTGTGGCCGGGCGGCATCCACGTCGAGCTCACCGGCGACCCCGTGACCGAGTGCATCGGGGGCGTCGAGGAGGTGCTCGACGAGCATCTCGACAACCGCTACGAGACGGTCTGCGACCCGCGGTTGAACGGCCGGCAGTCGATCGACCTGGCGTTCAACGTCGCCGAGATGATGCGCCTGTAGGCGCAGGCACACGCTCGGTCGTAGCATCCGAGGCAACGCGCCGGTCGGGGGACCGTGCGGGAAGGGATCGTCATGGGCAAGCTCGGCCTGGTGGACGTACCGATCGGCGACTACGGCACCGAACAGGCGGCCATGGCCCGGTACCGGGCCGAGGGCGAGGAGCGCGCCACCGCGCTCGGCAACCGCGGACCGATCTGCTACACGGCCGACGGCTCGCTCGACCCGGGCATCCTCGACTCGTACGCCCGGCACGGCTTCTACATCTTCACCGGCGTCGTGTCACCGGCCGAGCTCGACGACATCGAGC
>JANPGL010000419.1:0-3927 GCA_031423915.1 Actinomycetes bacterium
CGGCAACGAGTACGGCAACTTCGCGGCGTTCCTGTCGGCGCGCTGGCGACTCAACGACTGGATGTGGGGCCGCCTCGACGCCATCAAGACGATCGTCGACCTCCTCATCCGCTCCGAGCGACTCCACGCGGCGGGCTCCGACGCCGATCAGATGATGTCGACCGTGACCGCGGTCCTGCGCGGGTCGCAGATGGAGCTGGTCGAGGCCGATCGCGAGACCGTGTTCAACGAGCTGTCGTGCGCCCAGAAGTCGCCGAACCCCCGGCGCGACCTGCTTCGCACCCGCGAGCTCCTGACCGAGGCCCTCCAGCGCCGCGTGCTGGCCGACATGCTGCCGCTGGTGAACGCGGCGAGCGAGAAGCCCACGTATCCGGCCGTAGCCGCGAGCTCGGCCTCGAGCTCGGTGAGCCGCGACCCGGTGGTCGACGCGTTGAAGCACTACCGCGTCGGCCGCGAAGGTCTCGGCGACCTCGACGCGCGGCGACGCACCCAGATCGGCATGCGGCTGGCCATGGTGGGCTGGCACGCCGCCCGGCCCGACGGTCGGGGGGCCGGGCCCAGCACCGTGCGCAGCCTCCTGCGCTTCGTGAAGCCGTTCTACCTGTACTCCGCGTTCGGCGCGCTCGATCGCGCCCGCGCACTGTTCCTCGTGAACCTCATGCTGGCCGGCTGGTTCCTCGGACCGTGGAGCCAGAGCGACGCGAACATCCAGATCCACCTCACCGACCTCTCGGCATCCATGAACGCCGCCACGAGCTGGCACTGGTGGCCTGCGGCGGCCCGCCCGCACGGGTGGACGTGGGTGCTGCTCGCCGTGACCATGGGTCTCGGCCTCCTCGGTGTGGCGCTGTTCGTCCAGAACGTTGCGTCGCGCTCGAAGCCGGGGCGGCGCGACCGTCGACCGGTCGCCGGCCGCAAGTGGCACGTGGGCACGGCCGTCGCGGGCATCGTGCTGCCGATCTGGTTCATGGCGACCGGCCTCGGCACCGGACCGCTGGCCGTGAGCATCGGCGCCACCGCCATCGCGCTCATGGCCACCTGGTGGATGCGGCGGCCGTGGTGCTACGCCGTCGGCCTCCTGACGGCGGCCATCTACCTGGGCAGCGCCGGGCTCTTCATGCTCCTGGCCCGCCAGCCGAACGGCCACTGGACCCGCTACGGCCTGTGGTGGTCGTTCGTGGCGCTGTACGCCTCGATGACCGTCATCGCGGCGCTGTGCACCTACGTGCGCGTGCTGCCCGCGAGCGAGTCGGCCATGCGAACCGATTGACGTGACACCCCTCTGCCAGCATGGCGGCATGGGAAGGACGAACCGGGAACGACGGGCGGCGGCACGCCGCCGCAAGACCGACAAGCAGCACCGCGCCACCGACGCCGCCGAGCCGACGCCCACCACCTTCGCCGCGCTCGACGCCCAGCTCGGCGCGTCGATCGGCGTGCTGTGGGAGCACGGGTGGCAGCCCGCCGACCTGGTCCACGCGGCGCGTCGGCTCGGCAACGGTCGCATGGCCCGGCTGGTCGCCCGCATCGCGCTCGGCCAGGCCGCCGCGACCGACGCCTACGCCCACGCGCCCGAGACGTGGGTGCGCCAGCTCCGCAGCTTGCCCGCCAAGCCCGGCAAGCGGCCGGGCGACCACGGCGTCGAGCGGTGGGCCGACGACGAGGACCTCTCGCCGGTCGACGCGCGGGCCGAAGCGCTGCAGCTGCTCACGATCCTCCACCAGCGACCCGCGCTCGCCGAGCTCGGGCCCCCGCCCTCGCGCTGGCACGAGCCCCGCGTCGCCCGCCGCCCCGGAGTCGTCGTCGACGACAAGCTGCTCGGGCGCATCCGCGCGCTGCTGGCCAAAGCCGAAGCGACGACCTTCCCGGAGGAGGCCGACACCTTCACGGCGAAGGCGCAGGAGCTCATGGCCCGCCACGCCATCGACCACGCCATGCTGCGCGCCGCGGCCACCGCGGCGGGCGCCAGCGACGTCGAGAGCCGCCGCGTCCACATCAACGACCCCTACGCCGAGGCCAAGGCGCTGCTGCTGTCGGTCGTGGCCTCCGCCAACGGGGGTCGGGCCGTGTGGGACCACGTCCACGGCTTCGCCACCGTGCTGGCCCACGCCACCGACCTCGATCTCGTGGAACTGCTCTTCACCTCGCTGCTCGTGCAGGCCACTCAGGCGGCCGGCGCGGCCGGCAAGGTGGCCACCCGCGGGCGGGCCCCCTCGTTCCGACGCGCGTTCCTCACGTCCTATGCGGTGCGCATCGGCGACCGGCTCGACGAGACGCGCCAGCACGTGGAGCACGAGGCCGTGGCCGAGCACGGCGCCGCCCTGCTGCCGGTGCTGGCCGCCCGGCGCGACGAGGTCGATGAGGCGGTGCGCGCCGCCTTCCCTCGGCTGCAGAGCAGGGCGCCGAAGTCGTTCGACGCCCAGGGCTGGCACGCCGGCACCCTGGCCGCCGACCTCGCCGAGCTGGGGAGCGGTCGGGCCACGCTCGAGCGCTGAGAAGGTTCAGCGTTCGTCAGCCGGTCGGCAACGAACCGTCACGACGGTGCGAGCCGCTCACGGGCCCGCGGCGACGACCGATCGGGACGGCATGTCGCTGCGCCGCACCGCCGCCCTCACCGCTCTCGCCGCTCTCGCCCTCGCGACCCTCGCCTCGTGTGGTGGGGGCGACGGCCCCGGCGCCCAGGTGCGCTCGACCGAGGTTCCCACGACGATCGCGTCGTCGGGCCCGGCGCCGATGACCGTACCGGTGACCGTCGCCACGGTCACGGTCGCCAGCACGGCGGCGCCGTCGACGTCGGTCTCCCCGGTGTCCACGGTCGCCCCCGCCCAGGCGGCGGCCGCCGCTCGCGCGGTCGTCGCCGAGGCCGATCAGGCCACCGCGGACGCCGACCAGGCGCTGGCCGAGGTCGACGCCGCCCTCGCCGACGCCGACCAGGCGCTCGTCGGCTGACCGGCCGGCCTGCAGGCCGCGGTCGATACGGCGGTACGGGCGGTGTGTCGCGCCGCTGATCGGCGCGCGGGCTCCGTACCCTGAGGGCCATGACCACCACTCGACCGGGTCGCGCCCGCTCCGCTGCACGGGTCGTCCTCGGTGGCGCGCTCGTCTTCGCCGGGCTCGGCCACCTGACGTTCGCCCGCGTCGACTTCCAGGCTCAGGTGCCCGATTGGGTGGCGATCGACAAGAACCTCGTCGTGATCCTGTCCGGACTCGTCGAGATCACGCTCGGTTCGGCGTTGATCGTCGTACGACGTCGACGTCCGCTGCTCGGCCTCGCCGCCGGCCTCTTCTTCATCGCCGTGTTCCCGGGCAACATCAGCCAGTACATCGACGGACACGATGCGTTCGGGTTGAACTCTGCCAGCGCCCGACGCAACCGCCTGTTCTTCCAGCCCGTGCTCGTGGCGTGGGCCTGGTGGTCCACCGACGCGTTCGCCGTCCTGCGGCGACGTGCGGAGCAGCGCTAGCTCAGCAGCGAGGCCAGCGCCCAGAGCGCGGCCAGGCCGCCGACGACCGCCATCGTGAGGCTGCGGCGCAGCGGGGCGCGCACCAGCTCGCCGTCCTTGGGCTGGGCCGGGGGGCGGACGATGGCCAGGATGTTGCCGGCCGCCAGCGCACCGCCGAGCGCCAGCACGAGCCAGGGCAGCAGGCTCTTTCCCAGGAAGAGGTCGGGGTCGGCGGCGAACATCAGGGGTCTCCTCCGGCGAGGTCGTGACGGGCCGCGGAGGCGGGCGCCGTCGCCACCATGATGGCCGCTCCGAGCACCGCCGTCCCACCGGCGACGGTGGGCCAGCCCGGCCGCTCGGCCAGCGCCCACCAGGCGAACAGCACGGCCGCCACGGGCTCGATGCACCCGATCACGCCGGCCACCGACACCGGCAGCCGGTGCAGCAGCGCCACGAAGGCGCTGAGCGCGCCGGCGGTGAGCAC
>JANPGL010000420.1:0-11601 GCA_031423915.1 Actinomycetes bacterium
CCCTCGCCGACGCCGACGCCGCCGCCACCGAACCCCGGCTCCACCACGTCCGATGCGACCTCGCAGACGTCGCGGCCCAGGTGGCCGACTCGCTCGCACCGCTCCTCGACGCCCACCAGCACACCCTCCTCCGTCACCTCGAGTCGGTCGAGGTGAACGGCGATCCGGTCCGACTCGCCCAGGTCGTGGCCAACCTCCTCACGAACGCCATCAAGTTCACCCCACCCGGCGGCCACATCGATCTCGACGTCTGTCCGGTGAGCGACGGCACCCAGGCTCGCCTCACCGTGAGCGACGACGGCCCCGGCATCGCGCCCGCAGACCGCGCCCATGTCCTCGACCGGTTCTACCGTGCCGAACCGACCCGCCACATCGCCGGCAGCGGCATCGGCCTCGCCGTCGTCCACCAGCTCGTCCACGCACACGGAGGCACCATCAGCATCGGCGACGCGGAACCAGCAGGCGCGACGTTCGTCGTGACGCTCCCGGCGAGTGACGCGGTCGCGCCGGCGGGCTCCAGGCTCTCGTAGCCACTGTCTCTCGACGCTTCGGCGGGCCGCCGTGGCCGACATCCCTACAGGGTTGAGCGTCTTGGCGACTGCGCGTCCGCCTAGGCCGCTCTCCGGGGCCGCAGGCCGGTGAGCGCCAGCGGGCATGGCTGCCTCGGGACTGGCGCGCCCGCATGCTCCGTACGGGCCTCTGATGAGCCGCCAACGGAGATCTTGGACGCGATCTTGGATGGGCCCCGAGGTGGCCAGCCCTCGCCACCTGCACGAACGCGTCGTCCGACGATATCTGTTGCGTTCCGTCCGGGTGGTGCCGTCTCGTGCCGTCGAGAATCTTGGATGACGGGTCGACACGTCGTCCCAGCTCAGGGACCAGATTTCGAGCAATTTGCCCGCGAAATCTTGGATGTGCCGCTGAGCGGAACGAAATGGTCGGTGGCTTACCACCTCTGAGCAGGTCTTTTGTGCGCCCCCTGGGAGTCGAACCCAGAACCTGCGGATTAAGAGTCCGTTGCTCTGCCATTGAGCTAGAGGCGCAGGGTCGCCGATTGTAGGGGACCCGAATGCGGTCCCGCCAACGCCGACCTGGGGTGACCGAGGGGACTCGAACCCCCGACCAACAGGATCACAACCTGTCGCTCTACCAACTGAGCTACGGCCACCAAGACGCCTGCCATCTTGGCACAGTCGCGCCGAGGCTTCGAATTCGTTTCGATTTGATGGACGGGAGCCTTCCCTCGGAATCCGTTGTCAGCTACCCTCTCGACAACGCTTTCCCGCAAGGAACGGCCATGATGACCACCGAATCCCTGTCCACTGCCGATCTCGCACGACGGGCCCGGGCCATCACGGCCGCGGAGCTCGAGACCTACTCGCGTCGAACGGTCCGCTCGCAGGCGGCCACCGAGCGGGCGCGCCGCAGCCTGCCCATGGGGGTGCCGTCGTCCTTCCAGGCCTACGACCCCCACCCGGTCGTGGCGGCCTCGGCGAACGGTTCGTGGATCACCGACGTCGACGGCAACCGGTACCTCGACTTCAACATGGGCTTCGGCGCCCTCTTCGCCGGCCACATGCACCCGCTCGTGCGCGCCGCCGTCGATCGCCAGCTCGACCTTGGCACGCTGTTCGTCACGCCCTGCGAGGACAACGCCGTGGTGGCCGAGCTGCTCGGTGAGCGTTACGGCCTGCCGATGTGGCGCTTCACGAACTCGGGCACCGAGGCCACCATGGACGCCATCCGCGTCGCCCGCGCCGCCACGGGTCGGGACAAGATCGTCAAGGTGGAAGGTGGCTACCACGGCCACCACGACGAGGTGATGATCTCGATGAAGCCGTCGCGCGATCGCGCCGGCCCGGCGGACAACCCGACGCCGGTGCCCGCCACCGCCGGGCTCACCGCCCATGCGCTCGAGGACACCCTGGTGATCCCGTACAACGACGCCGAAGCGCTCGATCGGGTGCTCGCCCGTGGCGACGTCGCTGCGTTCATCGTCGAGCCGGCCATGGAGAACATCGGGATCTGCCTGCCCGACCCGGGCTACCTCGAGGCGGTGCGGGAGATCACCCGCCGCCACGGCGCCATGCTCATCTTCGACGAGGTCAAGACCGGCATCACCGCCAGCTACCACGGTGCCACCGGTCACTTCGGCGTGCTGCCCGACCTCGTGTGCCTCGCCAAGTCGATCGGCGGTGGCCTGCCCGTGGGCGCGTTCGGCGGTACCCGCGAGGTGATGGACGGCGTCACGTCCGGCCGGGTGCTGCACCTGGGTACGTACAACGGCAACCCGCTCGTGATGGCGGCGACGAAGGCGGTCCTCGCCGAGGTCTGCACGCCCGAGGCCACCCGGGCCGCCATCGAGCGCAACGGTCGCTTCCTGGCCATGTGCGACGAGACGATCACGGCCGCAGGCCTCCCGGCTCACACGGTCCAGCTCGGCGCCAAGGGTTGCGTGACCTACTCCACCACGCCGGTGCGCAACTACCGCGACTACAAGGCCACCGACTTCGACCTGGCGTTCGCCCATTGGATCTGGGGCATCAACCGCGGCATCCTCCTGCCGCCGGGCCTCGACGAGCAGTGGCTCGTGTCGGTCATGCACACCGACGACGACATCGCCTTCGCCGCCGACATCTTCCGCAGCTTCGTCTCGGCGTTGCGGTCCTGACCCGATTGGATACCCTGAGGGGTATGGCACGCCGCCGACTGACGACTTCGTTCTTCCACCGTGCCCTCCGGGGTGCTGCCGGCGCGTGTCCCCGTTGCGGCGGTCGCGGATGGTTCCACCACTGGTTCAAGCGCACCGAGCGTTGCCCCACGTGCGGCTACAAGCCCGAACGGGGTGAGGGCTACATGCTCGGCGCCATGACGATGAACGTGATCATCACCTTCTTCCTCATGATCGTGGTGATCCTGGTAGGCAGCATCGCCAGCTACCCGCACATCGCGGTCGTACCCATGGTGATCGTCGGCATGAGCATCGCGATCGGCTGGCCGTTCCTCTTCTACCCGGCCAGCTACACCCTCTGGGCTGCGGTCGACCTGCTCATGCGGCCGCTCGACGACGCCGAACTGGCCGATGCCGTCGCCCATGCCGACCCCGCCTGGAAGGCCTCCCACGGTCTCGCCGTAGATGCTTGACCGAACACCCGTTCGAAGTTACCCTTCTGTCGTTCTCCCCGGTGGCGGTCATCGAACCGGGGGTCTGACGGGCTGAAGGAGCCCGGCTGCGGCCGGTTCCGGAAACCCCGTCACACCCCCTCCGTACGGTGCCCACCAGCGAGATTCGGGGCCGTGAGATCCGGTCCTCCGCAGGCAGGCGAACCAGACCCAACGGCAGGGCCGGTGGGGAACACGAACGGAGACGGGACATGGCCGTAGAGCGTGAGAAGGCACTCGATCTGGCGTTGGCGTCGATCGACAAGCAGTTCGGTAAGGGCTCCATCATGCGGATGGGGGAGAAGACCACCATGGGGATCGAGACGGTCTCCACGGGCGCCATGGCGCTCGACCTGGCGCTCGGGGTCGGCGGTCTTCCCCGAGGCCGCGTGGTCGAGATCTATGGCCCGGAGTCGTCGGGCAAGTCCACCCTGGCCATGCACGTCGTGGCCGAGGCGCAGCGCAACGGCGGCATCTGTGCGTACATCGACGCCGAGCACGCCATGGACCCCATCTACGCCAAGGCGATCGGCGTCGACATCGACCAGTTGCTGATCTCCCAGCCCGACACGGGTGAGCAGGCGCTCGAGATCGTCGACATGCTCGTGCGCTCGGGCTCGCTCGACGTGGTGGTCATCGACTCGGTGGCCGCGCTCACGCCCCGGGCCGAGATCGAGGGCGAGATGGGCGACAGCCACGTGGGCCTGCAGGCCCGCCTCATGAGCCAGGCGCTGCGCAAGCTCACTGCCAACCTCAACAAGACGAACACCATCGCACTGTTCATCAACCAGCTGCGAGAGAAGATCGGCGTCATGTTCGGTTCACCGGAGACGACCCCCGGTGGTCGGGCACTCAAGTTCTACTCGTCGGTCCGGCTCGACATCCGCCGCATCGAATCCATCAAGGATGGCGTCGAGGTCGTGGGCAGCCGCACGCGCGTCAAGGTCGTGAAGAACAAGGTGGCCCCGCCCTTCAAGCAGGCCGAGTTCGACATCATGTACGGCAAGGGCATCAGCCGTGAGGGCTCGCTGCTCGACCTGTCGGTCGACATGGGCATCGTGAAGAAGTCGGGTGCCTGGTTCACCTACGACGGTGAGCAGCTCGGCCAGGGCCGTGAGAACGCCAAGAACTTCCTCACCGAGCACCCCGAGTTGATGATGGAGATCTCGGACCGCGTGCGGTCGCAGGCCGGCCTCGGCGATGCCGACGACGCGTTCTCCAAGGCCGACGACGAGCCGATCGACGTCTGACCACGGACGCGACGCCGGCATCCCCGCCTGCACATGCACGGGGACGCCGGGGAACCCGTCGCGTCCACCACCTCCGCGGGCCGTCGGGTCGGTAGCAGCCCGACGGCCCGGGGCGGAGATCCGCTATCGGAACCAGCCGACGGCACCGATTGCGCCGACTGCGGCGCCTCTCCGCTTCACTTCGGGAGGTACCGTGGATGTCATGCTCGATCTCCGAGTCCCGGCAGACAGCCAGTTGGCGGTGCCGATGCGACGCGACGAGTTCTACCGGCGCGGATCGGCCGACGAGCTTCCGCGGAAGTCGGAGTGGTACGACGGGTTGTGCGTCGTGACCGGCGGTTCCCGTTCGCATGGCGCCGTGACGGCACGGATCGTCGTCCTGCTCGCACCGCACGTAGCCACCGGGCACACGGTCCTCGTCGAGACCGGGTGGAAGGCACCGGCGGGGCACTTCGTCCCCGACGTGATGGTGTGCGCAGACGACGAACCCGGCTCCCCGTACCTCGAGGGACGACCGGTGCTCGTCGTCGAGGTGCTCTCGCCCTCGACGCGGCGCGGGGATCTGACCCGGAAGCGGGAGTTGTACGGACTCGACGGTGCCGCGTGGTACTGGGTGGTCGATCCGGAGGGCCCGGCGGTGGTGGTGTTCGAGCGCCGAGACGGCAACCTGGTCGAGGTGCAGCGCGTCGGCGCCGGCGAGACCGGCGTTGCCGCCGGCCCGTACCCGGTGCGGCTGGCACCCGACGAGCTGGTGGAACGCATCCGCCCGTGACCACTGTGCAACCGGCTGCAGTGGGCCAGGGCCTAGCCCGTAGCATGGGCGCGTTGTGACCCGGCGCTACGTGGTGCGCACCTTCGGGTGCCAGATGAACGAACATGACTCCGAACGCATCGCCGGCCTGATGGAGGCCGACGGGCTGGAGCTCGCCGCCTCCGAGGCCGAAGCCGACGTGGTGGTGCTGAACACCTGCTGCATCCGGGAGAACGCTGACAACAAGCTCTACGGCACGCTCGGCCACCTCAAGCGGTGGAAGGAGAGCGGCGACGATCGACAGATCGTCGTCGCTGGCTGCCTGGCGCAGAAGGACCGCGATCTGGTGCGGGGCAAGGCGCCGTGGGTCGACGTCGTCCTCGGCACGCACAACGTGCACCGTGCCGCCGAACTGGTCACGCAGGCCCGGTCGGCCGGGCCGGTCACGGAGATCCTCGACGCGGCGGTGCTCGACGATCACACCGCGTTCCCGAGCGCGCTGCCCGTCGTGCGGGAGAGTTCGTACAACGCCTGGGTCACGATCCAGATCGGCTGCGACAACTCGTGCGCGTTCTGCATCGTGCCCGCGGTCCGTGGCGTCGAGATCAGCCGTTCGTTCACCGACGTGGTCGATGAGGTACGCCACCTGGCCGGCCAGGGCGTCACCGAGGTGACGCTGCTCGGGCAGAACGTGAACAGCTACGGGCGCGACCTGACCCTGGCAGCACGTCAGGCCGGCGACGAGGGTGTGCGGGTGCGGCCGCTGTTCGCAGAGCTGCTGCGCGGAGTCGGCGCCGTGCCCGGCATCCGCCGGGTTCGCTACACGAGCCCGCACCCCAAGGACCTGCGCCCTGACACGGTGGCGGCCATGGCCGAGGTGCCGACCGTGTGCGAGCACCTGCACTACCCGTTGCAGTCGGGTTCCGACCGCGTGCTCGCCGCCATGCACCGCGGATACACCGCCGACCGCTACCTGGCCAAGCTGGCCGAGGCCCGCGCTGCGTTGCCCGATCTGGCGGTGTCGACCGACATCATCGTGGCGTTCCCCGGCGAGACCGACGACGACTTCGAGCGCACGCTCGAGGTGGCGGCCACCGCCGAGTACGACTACGCCTACACGTTCATCTTCTCGCCCCGCCCGGGGACGGAGGCGGCCGAGATGGTCGACCGGTTCGTCGACCCGGCCGTGGCGTCCGAGCGGTTCGCCCGCCTGCGCGTCGTGATCGAACGAAGTGCGCTCGCCAAGCATCAGGCCCGCATCGGGCGCATCGAAGAGGTGCTGGTCGAGGGGCCGTCGAAGAAGGACCAGTCGGTCACGAGCGGCCGCACGCGTCAGAACAAGCTCGTGCACTTCCAGCCTGACCGTCCGCTGCGCGCCGGTGCCTACGCCATGGTCGAGGTCACCGAGGCCGCGCCCCACCACCTGCGGGGCCGCTTCGTGGACCTGGTGGCCGAACCGAGCCACAAAGTTCGCATCCCGGTGATGGCACGCTGAGCGCGCCGGTGCCATCGGTGGCCCACGCCGCGGTGGTGGGCCCCACCGCGTCGGGCAAGAGCGATGTGGCCCTCGCCGCCGCCCGGGCGTTCGGCGACGTGGAGCTGGTTGCGGTGGACGCCATGCAGGTCTACCGGGGCATGGACGTCGGCACGGCCAAGCCCACGGCGGCGGAACGGGCCGAGGTGGTGCACCACTGTCTCGACCTGGTCGATCCCGAACAGGAGTTCACCCTGGCGGAGTATCAGGCGGCAGAGCGCGCCGCCGAGACCGACGCCTCGGCGCGTGGCCGTCGTCTGCTCCTGGTCGGTGGCACCGGCCTGTACCTGCGTTCCGTGATCGACGGGCTGGAGCTCCCCGGCCAGTGGCCGGCGTTGCGGGCAGACCTCGAGACCGAGGCGGCGATCGACCTGCCGGGGATGCGGGCCCGCCTGGCGGCGCTCGATCCTGTGGCCGCTGGTCGGATGGAACCGACGAACGCCCGCCGAATCGTGCGAGCGCTCGAGGTGTGCCTCGGAAGTGGCCGGCCGTTCTCGTCGTTCGGGCCCGGCCTCGACACGTACCCGACGTCACCCGTCGTCCAGATCGGCCTGCGTTGGGCGCGTCCGCTGCTGGCCGAGCGCATCGAGCGGCGCGTGCACGCCATGATGGCCGCCGGGCTCCTCGACGAGGTGCGCCGACTGACGACCGGACCGGGGACCTTCTCGCGCACGGCGCGCCAGGCGCTCGGCTACAAGGAGCTGCTCGACCACTTGGAGGGGCGGTGTGGCCTCGACGAGGCGGTGGCCACGATCGTGCTGCGCACTCGCCAGTTCGCTGTCCGCCAAGATCGTTGGTTCCGTCGTGACCCCCGCATACGCTGGGTCGACATGACCACCGGTCCGGCGGACGCCCTGCCCGCACTGCTCGCAGCGATGCGGCCGTGAACGCCGACGGGCTTTGGCTCACGAAGCACCACGGTCTCGGCAACGACTTCCTGGTCCTGCTCGATGACGCCGATGCCACGTCGATGGGCGTGACGCTCGAGGCCGTGCGGTCGTTGGCGGTCCGCCTGTGCGACCGACGTCGTGGCATCGGGGCCGACGGCCTGCTCTACGGTCGCCTGGCGGGCGAGGTCTCGCTCGACGGCGAGCCGCAGCACGACCGCATGATCCTGTTCAACGCCGACGGCAGCCGCGCCGAGATGAGCGGCAACGGCATCCGCTGCTTCGCCCAGGCGGTGGCCGACGAGCGCGGGATCGAGGCAGGCACGCTCGTGATCTCCACCGACGCCGGTCTGCGCACGGTCGAGCTGTGGCCGACCGACGACCCCGACACGGTGATGGCCAGCGTCTCGATGGGTCCCGTCACCGACATCGAAGCCCCGTCGACGTGGGGTGCTCTGGCGTGCGATCCGCTGCGCCCCGTGGCCCATCTGAGCCTGGGCAACCCGCACAGCGTGGTGGCGGTCGACGACGTGCACGCGGTCGACCTGGCGGCACTCGGCGGCGACGTGCCCGACGTCAACCTCGAGATCGTGCAGGCGGGCCCCACCGGCGACGCCGTGACGATGCGCGTGCACGAGCGCGGCGCCGGCATCACCCAGGCGTGCGGCACGGGAGCGTGTGCCACGGCGGTGGCCGCGGCCCGATGGGGCCTGGTCGACGTCGGGATCGCGGAAATCACCGTGCACATGGACGGCGGGAGCGCGAAGGTGCGCCTCGACACGCCACCCGGCGAGGTCACGCTGGTCGGACCGGCCACGCTGATCGCCACCGTCCACGTCACACTGCCGTCCTCCACCCTCTGACCCCGAAGGTTGCCCATGCCCTACAACGAAGCGCTCGGCGGCACCCTGATCGAGCGCTCCGTCCGGGAGAAGATCGTGCTCGTCGGCGTGACCCTTTCGCCGCTGACGGACGAGGACACCGAGGCGAGCCTCGACGAGCTGGCCCTCCTGGTCGACACGGCGGGCGCCGACCCGGTCGCCCGCATCATGCAGCGTCGCCAGTCGCCCGACCCGGCCACGTTCCTGGGCAAGGGCAAGGTGGGCGAGCTGCACGAGCTGTGTCTCGAGCTCGACGCCGACACGGTCGTGTTCGACAACGAGCTGTCACCCGCCCAGCAGTTCAACCTGGAGAAGCTCCTCGGCCGCACGGCCATCGACCGCACGGCCGTGATCCTGGACATCTTCGCCCAGAACGCCCACACGCTCGAGGGCAAGGCCCAGGTCGAGCTGGCGCTGCTGCGCTACCGGCTGCCCCGGCTGCGACGCGGCCGCGGCGGCAACCTGACGCAGCAGGAGGGCCGCATCGGCACCCGTGGTCCGGGCGAGACCAAGCTCGAGGTCGACCGTCGTCGCATCATGCGCCGGATCACCCAGCTCGATCACGACCTCGACGACCTGGGCAAGGTGCGCCACCTGCAGCGCAAGAGTCGCCAGCGCACCCGCCTCGGCGAGGTGACGATCGTGGGCTACACGAACGCCGGGAAGTCGACGCTGCTCAACCGGCTGACCCGAGCGGGTGTGCTCGTCGAGGACCGGCTCTTCGCCACGCTCGACCCGACGACGCGGCGCCTGTCGCTGCCCGGCGGCGAACCCGTCCTGCTCACCGACACGGTCGGCTTCGTCAAGCGCCTGCCGCACGGGTTGGTGGAGGCCTTCAAGTCCACGCTCGAGGTGGCTGGCGAGGCCGACCTGCTCGTCCACGTGGTCGACGCGTCGGCCGACGACCCGCAGGGGCAGATCGACGCCGTGCGCCTGGTGCTGGCCGAGATCGGTGCCGACCAGGTGCCCGAGCTCCTCGTGTTCAACAAGCTCGACATCGCCTCGGACACGGCCAAGCGCATGGTCGACACGCACACCGGGTCCGTGGCGCTGTCGGCGCAAACCGGCGAGGGCATCGACGATCTGCTGCAGGCGCTGGCCGATCGGCTGCGCACGCTGGCCAACGTGGTCGAGCTCTTCATCCCCTACGGCCGGGGCGACGTGCTGGCCGCGGTGCACCGCGAGGGCGAGGTCATCTCGACGGCCGACGAGGACGATGGGGTGCGGGTCCGGGCCCGACTCGACCCCGCAGCGGCGGGCAAGCTCACCGCGCAACTCACCACCGCGTGACAGGCTGGGGTCCGCCATGGACACCACGACGTCAGGTTTTGTTCCCCCGCCGTACCCCTACGACCGGCTCGACGGCGCCAAGGCCAAGGCCGCCGCGCACGAGGGGGGCGTCGTCGACCTGTCGATCGGCACGCCCTGCGACCCGCCGATCGAGGCCGTTCGCCGGGCGCTCGCGGGGTCGGACACCGAGCGCGGCTACCCGCCGAGCATCGGTTCCGAGGCACTGCGTCGCGCCGCGTCCGGCTGGATGCGGCGCCGTTTCGACGTCGAGGTGCCGCCCTCGCAGGTGGCGGCGTGCATCGGTACCAAGGAGTTCGTGGGGACGCTGCCCCAGTACCTGCGCCTGCGCTCCCCGGAGCGTGACACCGTGCTGTATCCCGCCGTCGCCTACCCGACCTACGAGATGGGCGCCATCCTGGCCGGATGCCGGGCGGTGGCCGTCGACGTCGACGAGCACTGGCGCCTCGACCTGTCGTCGATCGGTCCCGACGACGCCCGCCGGGCGCTGTGCCTCTGGGTGAACTCCCCGAGCAACCCCACGGGTGCGCTCGACGACCTCGGTGCGGCCGCGGCGTGGGGTCGTGCCAACGGCGTGCCGGTGTTCAGCGACGAGTGCTACTGCGAGTTCACCTGGGACGGGCCCGCGCGCAGCATCCTCACGCACGGCCTCGACGGGCTCGTGGCGGTGCACTCGCTGTCGAAGCGTTCGAACCTGGCCGGGCTGCGGGTGGGGTTCTACGCCGGCGACCCCGAGCTCGTGACCTATCTGTCCGAGGTTCGCAAGCACGTCGGCATGATGGTCCCCGGGCCGGCCCAAGCGGCGGGCGTGGCAGCTCTCGACGACGACGAGCACGTGGCGGTGCAGCGCGATCGCTACGCTCGCCGGCTCGAGCGCACCGCCCAGATCCTGCAGCAGTGGTCGGGCGTCGAGTTCCCCCTCCCCGGCGGTGGGTTCTACCTGTGGGCCGAGGTGGGGGACTGTTGGGCCTTCACGGAGCAGTTGGCGGCCGAGGGCGGTGCGCTCATCAGCCCCGGCGAGTTCTACGGACCGCGAGGGGCCCGTTCGGTGCGGGTCGCCGTGGTACAACCGGACGATCGCATCGAGGCCGTGGCCCGTCGACTGGGGGTGTCGTGATGTCCTACCAACCTGTGACGACGAAGCTCCGGCCGAGCGGCCTGTGGTACGTGCTCGGTGCGCTGTCCATCGCTGCCGGCATCGGCGCGCTGGTGGCGGCCATCGTCATCGGCGCGGCCCGCATGTCGGACACGGTCGACAACTTCACTCGTTTCACCGTCGGCCGCGACGGCGTGGTGGCCACGGTCGACTTCGCCCGGCCCGGCACCTACACGCTGTACTACGAGTACCCGTCGGGTGCCGACGAGGCCCGCCGGAAGATTCCCGGTGATCTCGTCGTGAAGATCGAGGGCATCGACGCCGTCGCCGTCCCGTTCGCCGCCGGTGGAGACGAGGTCTCGTTCTCGGTCGGCGCAAGCAAGCGGGCCGGGCGTTCGGCGGGAGAGTTCACGTTGCCGGTCGCCGGCAAGTTCGACATCCAGGTCACCGGCGGGCAGGCCAACGCGCCGTACGACATGGCCGTCGGCAAAGGTGTGCTCGAGTCCTTCGGGCGCACCGTGGTCGTCGGCGCGCTCGTCGGTGCGGTGCTCGGTTTGCTGGGCCTCCTCACGCTCATCCTGACGTTCGTGAAGCGGAAGCGGGCCAAGCGCATCGGCCAGGCCCGCGCCGCGGCCTGGAGCGTCGACGGAGGCGCGACCCCGTCGCCGATCGGGCCGACCGATGCGACCGCGGGGTGGCCGCCAGCTCCAATGGCACCGGCGCCTGCCGCCG
>JANPGL010000421.1:0-15738 GCA_031423915.1 Actinomycetes bacterium
GCCGCCCAGCTGCTCGGCGTGGCCGAGATCGTCGAGCTCGGCTACCCCACCGACACCCTGGGCGACGTCAGCGAGGTCGAGCTGCGCGAGCGCATCATCCGTCTGGTGCGCACCCACCGGCCGTACGCGCTCGTCACGTTCGATCCGCACAGCGCGCCGGGTGAGGACAACCAGGACCACGTGAAGGTGGCGCAGGCCACCGACGAGGCGTTCTGGACCAGCCAGTTCGACAAGCACCATCCCGAGCACCTGGCGGCGGGCCTGGCCCCGCACGGGGCGTTCGAGCGCTGGTACTTCGGGCGCGACGTGCACGAGGTGACCGACGTCGTCGACATCACGCCCACCATCGACCGCAAGATCGCGGCGGCCGCCGCACACCGCACGATGATGACGAACTTCGCCAACCAGCTCCGGCTCCAGGCCGGCACGGGCGGGTGGGACCTGCCGCTGGCCGCCGAGGCGGCCGACAGCGGCGACGTCGGCCGGTTGCTCGAGCCGCTGCTGCGGGCCGGCGCCGCCCGCACCGGCTCGCCGCACGGTCTGCCGGCAGCCGAGGCCTTCCGGGTGGTCACCTTCGGCGGCATGAGCGCGTTGCTCGACATGCTCGGGCGCAAGCGATGACCGAGGGGCCGAGCGGACCTCCCGCCATCCTCGGCGGTGCGCCGCTGCGGCGCCACGAGTACCCCACGTGGCCCGTCTGGGACGACGACGAACGTTCGGGGCTGCTGCGCGTCCTCGACCGGGGAGAGTGGTGGCAGGGCGACGGCGACGAGGCGGCCACGTTCGCGGCCGAGTTCGCCGCGTTCCACCACGCCCGATACGGCCTGGCCCTCACGAACGGCACGCACACGCTCGAAGCGGCGCTGGCCGCCTGCGACGTGGGCGAGGGCGACGAGGTGATCGTTCCGGCGCTCACCTTCGTCGCCTCGGCGTCAGCGGTGCTGGCGGTCAACGCCACGCCCGTGCTGGTCGACGTCGACGCCGAAACGCTGTGCATCGACGCCGCCGCCGCCGAGGCAGCCATCACCCCGCGCACTCGCGCCGTCGTCGCCGTCCACGTCGCCGGCGCGGCGGCCGATCTCGATGTGCTCACCGATCTGTGTCGCCGGCGCGGCCTGCGCCTGGTGGAGGACTGCGCCCACGCCCACGGCACCACGTGGCGCGGGCGCGGCGTCGGCTCGTGGGGCGACTTCGGCAGCTTCTCGATGCAGCACTCGAAGCTGATGACGGCGGGTGAAGGCGGCGCGCTCGTGACGAACGACGAGGCGCTGGCCGACGCCGCCTGGGCCTACGCCGACTGCGGCCGGGTGAAAGGCGAGTGGTTCTACCACCACGCCAGTTACGGCTCGAACCTCCGCATGACCGAATGGCAGGGCGCGGTGCTGAGCGCCCAGCTGCGCCGCTTCCCGGCCCAACACGCTCGACGCAACGCCAACGCCCTCGCGCTCAACGCCGAGCTCGAAACGATCGAGGGCATCCACACGCCGCGGCGGGACCCTCGGATGGACAGCCAGGGCAACTACTGCTTCGTCTTCCACTACGACGCAGCGGCGTTCGCCGGCCTGTCGCTGCGGCGCTTCGAGGCGTCCCTGGCGGCCGAGGGCGTCCCGATGAGCGTCTCGTACCCCTCGCTCGACGACCTGGCCGTGTTCCGCACGGGACACTTCGCGCCCCGGTTGCGCGCGTCGAGGCCGGCGATCGACTACGCCGCGCTCGATCTCCCCCGGGCCCGCCACGCCGCCGCGACGACCGTGTGGTTGCAGCACCGATTGCTGCTGGCCGAGCGCGACGACGTGCTCGACGTCGCCCGCGCCGTGCGCCGGATCCAACGTCACGCCGCCGCCATCGTGGCCGCCGCCCCCCGCTGAGCCGGCCTCAGCCCCGGGCGTCGATCCGGGCGAACGCCTTGCGCACGGCCCGCATGCCCTCCACCGCGCGCGGGAACCCGCAGTAGAGCGTGAGGTGCGTCATGACCTCCTCGATCTCGGCGCGGGTGAGGCCGTGCTCGAGCCCGCCCGGCACGTGGACGGCCAGCTCCTCGGTCGCACCGAGGGCCGCGAGGATGGCGATGACGGCGAGCGACCGGTCGCGGCGCGACAGCTGTGGCCGGCACCAGATCTCGCCGAACGCCCACCGCAGCGCCATCACGCCGACGTCGCCGAGGTTCGCCTCGATGGCCGCCAGGGCCTCGCCCGGCTCGGCCGACGTGCGCCCACCCGACAGGGTGTGCAGCACCGCCGCGCCGTCCCGATCGCGTTCGGCATCCGATTTGGGCGCAGCCGCCTCGCGACCCTCGAGCCGCTCGACGTTTCCCGCGCGCTTCAGCGCGGCGTCGACGTGTCGGCTGGCGGCCATGGCGGCCGGGTACCCGGCGTAGGCGGCGACGTGGAGCAGCAGCTCCTCGACCTCGACACGCGTCAGCCCGTGGCGCAGCCCGATCTCGGTGTGCAGCTCGAGCTCCTCGTCGCGGGCCTGGGCGCTGAGCACCGCCACGATGAACAGCGAGCGGTCTCGGCGCGACAGCGCGGGCCGATCCCACATCTCGCCCACCACGTCGAACGCGAAGCTGCCCAGCGGGCCGAGTCGGCGGGCGAGCGAGGTCGCCACCCGTTGCGGCTCGGCCTCGGGCGTGAACCGGCGGAAGGTCTCCGCGGCGCGCGCGTGGCGCTCCTCGTAGCTGGACGATCCGGTCATCTCGCCACCCCCATGGTCGGTGACGTTCGACCGTAGCGGCACGCCAGGTGTGCGCCGAAACGTGCGCTACGGCTCGCGCCCCTCGGCCAACGCCTTGATGCCCGCCACCGTGCGGTCCATGGCGGTGCGCAGAGCCTTGCGACGCCAGGCCAGCACCTGCTGCTCGCGCTCGGGTTCCTTGCGGATCATGCCCGCCGTGCCCGAGAACCCGGGGCCGATGGTGACGTGCTGGCGCAGCCGCGTCTGGCGGCCACCGAAGCCGAGCGGTTCCAGCTCGAAGCGCCACGTGGCGCCCGGGCTGTCGACGTCGCCGACCGCCCAGGCGAAGCAGCGCTCGTCGTCGCACCGCACGACCGTGCAGGTCGTCTGCCAGCGACCGAAGCCTTCCATCTCGTTGGTGCCGACGAACCGACTCCCCACGGCGGGACCCGCGCCGTCGACCCACTCCGCCGTCTGCAGCTCGCCCGAGAACCGCGCCGGCACGGTCACGTCGGTGACGAGCGCCCAGACCGCGGCGGGCGGCGCGTCGACATCGATCTCGACGGTGAGCCCCGGGCCGTCGTCGAGGTGGTGCTGCGCATCCGCGCTCGGCCGGTCGGTGGTGTGGCCCCACCGGTCGAGGAACGTGATGTCCGACGCGGGTCGGCGCGCCGCCCGACCGAATTCGGTGCCGATGGTGTACGCCACCGGCAGCAGCACGATCTGGGTGACACCGTCGGGGAGGCGGAGCAGCTCGGCCACCTGCTGCTTGCGTGACAGGTGCATCGTCGTCCAGGCCGTGCCCAAGCCGCGCGAGCGCGCCGCCAGGCAGAAGCTCCACGCAGCTTGCACGACCGAGTCGAACAGCCCCGGGTTCCCGCTGCCGTCGTGCGCCCCCCAGATGGTCACCAGCACGTACGCCGGCACCCGCTCGAACACCTCGGCCAGGTAGCCGCCCGAGGTGAGCACGCCTTCGCGCGGGTGACCGGTGCCGCGCACCTTGTCGGCCGCGCCCATGATCATCGAGCCACCCGCCTCGCGATACAGCTCGGCCAGCGCCGCCTTCACCGTGGCATCACGGATGATCAACCAACGTCGGCTGGCCAGATCGCCGCCGGTGGGGGCCTGCTCGGCCAGGTCGATGCAGTCCCACAGCACCTGGTCGGGCACGGGGCGTTCGAGATCGAGCCGCTTGCGCACCGCCCGGGTCGTCCCCAGCACCGTGTCGATCTGCGCCAGATCGAAGTCCATGCCAACCCCCTCGTTCGGCCCGACCGTACTCAAGGTCGGTGGAGCACGGCCATGACCGCCGCAGCCACGGCCACGAGCGTGGTGGCCGCGGTCACGGGCCACAGATCGGCCAGCTCGACCGTGGGCCGGCCGAGACCCACGTGCCCGGCGCGCCGGGCCGCCTGGCGGGCGCCCACCGCGAACGTGGCGATGCCGAGGGCCAGCACGGCGAGCCCGATCACAGGGCGGCCATCGACGCCCGCGCCGACGGGGATCCCCTTGGCGATGGCGAGTCCAGCGGCCACGATCGAGATGCCGTTGCGTCGCCACGCCAGCGTCGTCCGTTCGGCGGCCAGACCGGGTTCGAGGCTCATCGTTGGGTGGCGAACGCCCCGAGCAGCACGGCGACGACGGCGACCGCGGCCACGGCCATCGAGAGCACGACGGCCAGCGGCGAGCGGGGCAGCGCCCGGCCGGTGCGGATGGCCCGCTCGTTGGCCGCCCAGTCCCGCAGCGAACGGATCGACACGTAGCCGCCCAACAGGATCAGCGGCAGCGCCACCATCCGCCGGCCGCCCGCGACGCGAAACGGTGGCAGGAGGTTGGCCACGGCGAGGCCGACGCCGATGAGCGCCAGCGCCGTGCGGTTCCAGGCCAGGAACGTGCGCTCGTTGGCGAAGCTGAAGCGCACGTCGGGCTCGTCACCCACCGCCCGAGGATCGTCGCCCACCAGCCAGCGCAACACGTTCACCTCACCAGCGTGGCACGTCACCGACGTCCACACGCGGCTGGCTGACTCGGGGCACGGCCGCCGGCACCACCGACCTCCGTTGATCTAGAGGACCCCGCCACCGGGGTCCGGAAGGCGGACGACGCGCTCGCGCTCCACGGCGGTCACCCCGCGGACGGCGGCGAGTGCATCGAGCTTGGCCTCGTCGATCGAGCCGGTGACGACGCCGATCGTGTCGAGCGCGGACGTGACCCGCAACCCGGCGCGCCGACAATTCTTGACCACCCGCTCGAAATCGGCTTGATCGGCGGCGTCGACGCTGCAGGTGACGTCCACCGTCAGACCGGCGCCTGCACGAGCCCGGCGCCAACGTCGCTGGCCGGCAGCGGAAGCGCCGACGCGGTGGCCACCAGCTTGTCCCACAGGGCCTGGCCGCGCAGCGTCGGGTCGCTCTCGGCCCACAGCGCGGCGATGCCGGCGACGTGCGGCGTAGCCATGCTCGTGCCGGCGATGGTGCGGCGAAGCGTGGGCCGCGGCCACGCCGAATCGACGGCCACACCTGGCCCGGCGATGTTGACCTCGCCGCCGTTCGGGTTGACAGCGCCGCACGAGAACGAGGCGATCGCCAGGTTCGGATCGACGGCCGCCACCGCCATGAACGACGGGCAGTTGGCCGGATGGCCGACGGGAGCGATCTGGAACGGCCGCGAGCTCTCGTTGCCCGCCGCGGCCACGATTATCGTGCCCCGGGCCAGCGCCCGCCGACCGACCTGCTCGTAGACCTGCGAGAACGTCTGGCCCACCGTGGCGGGTGCGCCGAGCGACATCGAGATGATGTGGCAGCCCAGGCCGATGGCCCAGTTTATGCCGGCGAGGATCTGCTGATCGGTGCCCGAACCGGCGTTCGACAGCACCTTGCCGATGTGCAGGCTGGCCCGCGACGCCACGCCGTAGCGCGGCTGACCCGACGGCGGGTTGGCCGGCCCCGACGCGGTACCCGAGGTGTGGGTGCCGTGCCCGTTGCCGTCGTTGATCGTCTCACCGGCGATGAACGACGAGCGCACGATCGTTCGCCGGAGCACGTCGGGATGGCGGAGATCGATGCCGGTGTCGAGCACGGCGATCTTGATGCCGCGTCCGGTGCGGGTCGTCGCCGCTACGCCCGTGGCGGTGAGGCCCCACGTGAACGTGCCGGTGGCGGTCACGACGGCCTCGGCGCTGGCCGACCCTGTCGACGCCGTGGCCGCCGCGCCACCTCGTTCGAGGCGACCGACGAGGTCGGCGACACCGTCGCGGTAGCCGTGCGCGTAGTCATCGGTGCCGATGGCCCAGACGTAGCGCTCGGGCTCGACGGCGAGGATGGCCGGGCTCGACTCGGCCATCGAACGCACGGCGGCGACACGGTCGGGTCGCGTGGCCACCACGGCCACGCCGATCTCGTCGAACACGATGGCGTCGGCGCCGCTGGCCTCCAACCCCTCGGGCGCCTCGGCCGCCGACGCCGCCGAACGCACGCCCGCCTGGCGGCGCAGGGCGCGCATCCCAGCGGCGAGATCGCGGTCGTCCAGCAGCACCAGGTACCTACCGGTCGTGCCGGCCTCTGGTTCCTCGGGGGGCGGTCCACCTCGTCGTGCACGGGTCGCGGCCATGGTTCCTCCTCGGCGTCACGTTCGACGGAAACCACCGAACGTGACCAGGAGCCTCGCGCGTCGGAGCGGATACCGGACCGCGGGTCGGGGGCCCGGGACTTGGTGAGATCCACGACCTTCGTGCTCGTCACCTTCCCGTCGGCGTCTCGGCGAGCTACCTGGCCAGCACCGCGTACGCCGCGTCGACCAGCGACTGGCCGCGCTCGTTGAGCAGGATGCCCTGGCCCATGCGGTTCATCGAGAAGCCGAACGCCAGCGCGTGGTCCTCGTCGGCGAAGCCGATGCTGCCGCCCGCACCCACGTGGCCGAACGCCCGCTCGCCGAGCACGGCCGAGTCGGTCTCGACCTTGCCCCGGTTGTCCATGCTGACCATGAAGCCGAGGGCGAATCGGGAGGCGATGCGCAGCGTGGCGTCGTCGTTGGTGGCCACCGACACCGTGCGCATGCGGCGCTGCGTGGCGGCGTCGACCAGCTCCCCGCCTCCGGCGGCGAGCGGCGTGTACATGCCGGCCAGGCCGCGGGCGTTCGTGATGCCGCCGCCACCCCCGATCTCTGCGGCGTGGGCGGCGCGGCTGTTCGTGCTCATGGCCATGATGTTCGCCACGGCGAGCGCCGGGATCGACGTGGGTTCGCTCACCACGTCGAGCGCGAACGCCGACAGCGGCTCGCCCTTGGAACGCACGTACGGGATCATCGGCGCCACGCGGGGCTCGATCGCCTCGGGCAGGCCGATCCAGAACTCGACGCCGAGGGGCTCGCACACCTCGTCCCGGAAGAACGTACCGAGCGAGCGGCCCGACACGCGTCGCACGAGCTCGCCGACGGTCCAGCCGAAGTTGATCATGTGGTAGCCGTTGCGGGCCCCGGGCGACCAGAAGGGCTCCTCGGCCTCGAGGCGGGCACACACGCGGTCCCAGTCGTACAGCTCGCCCTTGGCCATCGGGCCGCGCAGCACGGGCACGCCGACCGAGTGGTCGAGCATCATCCGTACCGTCGCCCGTTCCTTGCCGTTCGTGGCGAACTCGGGCCAGTACTCGGCCACGGGGGCCTCGATGTCGAGCAGCCCGCGCGACGCCAGCACGTGGGCGCACAGCGCCGTGGCGCCTTTCGTGCAGCTGTGCACGATCGACACGGTGTCGGCCGTCCACGGGCGCGCCGCCTGCTCGTCGCGGGCGGGCTCGGCCAGGCCGCCCCACACGTCGACGACGGTGGCGCCGTCGTGCACGACGCACAGCGACGCGCCGACCTCGCCTCGCTCGTGGAAGTTGGCGGCGAACGCATCCACCACCGGCTGCCAGCTCGACGCGTACGTCCCCTCGATCAGCCCGGTCGGCACCTCGCGGCGCAGCTTCTCCATGGTCGGCCCCCTTCGACGGGTCCGACGTTGCCGCGCCGCGACCCTCGCCGTCAACGTGACGACGCCGCGGTCAGCTGCTCAGCGGACGCCGGCCAGGTCGCCGTTGCGGACCGGGTCGACCGGGGCGCCGAGCGCACGTCCGATGGCGCACGCCGCCGCCTGGACGGCCGGAGCGATCCGCTCGACGTCGACGAGCGACGCCGGGCCGACCACACCCACCGCTGCGGCCACGTGGCCGTCGGCACCGGCCACCGGGCTGGCCAGGCACACGAGGTCGCCGTCGGCGCAGCGGTCGATGGCGATGCCGCCGTCGCGCACCACGGCCTGCGAGCGGGCCAGGTCACCGTCGAGCAGTCCGGCGTCGAGCAGTTCGGCCCGCACGGCGGGCGACGCGTGGGCGACGAGCGCGGCGCCGAGCGCGCTGCCGGCGAGCGGCAACCGGGAGCCGACGGTGACCGGCACCGCCAGGTCGCCCCGGCCCGTCAGGCGGCTCACCACCAAGACCTCACCGGCCGACAGCACACCGAGCTGGACGGTCATCCGGGTGGCCTCGTACAGGTCTTCCAGGTGAGGCATGGCCACGTCGCGCAATCGGGCCAACGGATCGGCACGGGTGCCCATGGCGTGCAGCCAGGGCCCGAGGCGGAAGCCGTGCGGGGTCGCCTCGAGCAGCCCGTGACCGGCGAGTTCGTGGGCCAGCCGGTGCACCGTGGCTTTGGGAAGGCCCGTGCGGGCCCGCAGCACCGGGAGGGGGAGCACCGTGTCGTCCGGACCGAAGGCGTCGAGGATGGCACAGACGCGCCCCAGCACCGAGATGGGTTGGTCGTCTTTCGCACCGTGTCGCATAGTTCAACAGGATCTTCCAGCTTCGGCCCCGATCGGGCGTAGGGCCGAAGGTCCCGCTCGGCGGACTGCTGGTCCCTCGTGCCGGCTGGAAGCCGGTCGGGTCACGCGACAGGCGCCAGTCGCGGACTTGAACCCGGCGGTGCCCCGGGGCGAGCATGCTTCATGCGCGTCGCCGAAGCCCGGCCGTTGACCAGCTCCATCGACACCCGGACCGAGCAGTTCCACCGGAACCGGGACGACATGGTCGAGCTGCTCTCGGTCGTCAACGAGAACCTCGCCAACGCGGCGGCCGGTGGCGGGGCGAAGGCCCACGAGCGTCTCGCGGAGCGTGGCAAGCTCCCGATCCGCGAGCGGGTGGCGCTGCTGCTCGACCGGGACTCGCCGTTCCTCGAGATCAGCCCGCTGGCGGCCTGGGGCTCCGACTTCGCGGTCGGCGGCGGCGTGCAGACCGGCATCGGCGTGGTGTCGGGCGTCGAGTGCGTGATCCACGGCAACGACCCGTCGGTGCAGGCCGGGGCCATGACTCCCTTCAGCGTGAAGAAGCTGATGCGGGCACTCGAGCTGAGCCGCCAGAACCGGCTGCCCTACATCCAACTGGTCGAGTCGGCGGGCGCCGACCTGCGAGGCGACCCCGACCCCGAGGCGACGATGCGGTCGGGCACGACCCACTTCGCCGAGTCGGGCCGCATGTTCTACGAGATCACCGAGCTGTCGAAGCTGCGCATCCCCACGGTGTCGGTGGTGTTCGGTTCGTCGACCGCCGGCGGCGCCTACCAGCCCGGCACGAGCGACTACAACATCATGATCCGGAACCAGTCGAAGGTGTTCCTCGGCGGGCCACCGCTCGTGAAGATGGCGACGGGCGAGGACGCCGACGCCGAGACGCTGGGCGGCGCCCAGATGCACTGCGAGGTCTCCGGGCTCGGCGACTACTTCGCGGAGGACGAGCGAGACGCGGTGCGCCTCGCCCGGGACGTGATCGCCCACCTCAACTGGCGCAAGCTCGGCCCCGGGCCGACCCTGCCGCCGGACGCGCCGATCCACGACCCCGAAGACCTGCTCGGCATGGTCTCGAAGGACCTGCGCCAGCCGCTCGACATCCGCGAGGTCATCGCCCGCATCGTCGACGGTTCACGCTTCGAGGAGTTCAAAGCCCGCTACGGCACGACGCTCGTGTGCGGATGGGCGTCGATCCACGGTTTCCCCGTGGGCATCCTCGGCAACAACGGAACGCTCTACTCCGAATCGGCCGAGAAGGCCACGCAGTTCATCCAGCTGTGCAACCAGACCGACGTGCCGTTGTTGTTCCTGCAGAACATCACCGGCTTCATGGTCGGCACCGACTTCGAGCACTCGGGCATCGTCAAGAACGGCTCGCTGATGATCAACGCCGTGAGCAACTCGACGGTGCCGCACATCACCGTGATCATCGGCGCCTCGTACGGTGCCGGCAACTACGGCATGTCGGGCCGCGGCTTCAACACCCGCTTCACCTACCTGTGGCCCACGGCGAAGATCGCCGTGATGGGTCCGAAGCAGATGGCGGGCGTGATGTCGATCGTGTTCAAGGCAGGCGCGGCGCGCACAGGCCAACCGTTCGACGAGGAGGCCGATCGCGAGCGGGCGGCGTTCGTGGAGCACTGGGCCGAGCTGCAGTCGCTCGGCCTGTACGCCTCGAGCCGCGTGTCCGACGACTCGATCATCGACCCCCGAGACACCCGGGACGTGATCGGCATGAGCCTGTCGGCCTGTCACTCCAACGTCGTGCAGGGCGCACCGAACTTCGGGGTGTTCCGGCCGTGACGTCCCACACCATCTCCAAGCTGCTCGTCGCCAACCGCGGCGAGATCGCCCGCCGGATCATGCGCACCGCACACGACATGGGCATCGCCACCGTGGCCGTGTACGCCGACGACGACGCTGGCGCGCCGTTCGTCCACGAAGCCGGCGAGGCCGTGGCGCTCGACGGGCGCGATTCCGCGTCGACGTACCTCGACGTGGCCAAGGTGCTCGAGGCGGCGCGCCGCACCGGGGCCGACGCGGTGCACCCCGGCTACGGGTTCCTGTCGGAGAACGCCGGCTTCGCCCGCGCCGTGATCGACGCCGGACTGGTGTGGGTCGGCCCGCCGCCCGATGCCATCGCCGCCATGGGCGACAAGCTCGAGGCCAAGCGCCTCGCCGTCGCCGCCGGCGTGCCCACCCTGCCCATGGCCACCGACCCGGCGCAGGCCGGCGAGGTCGGGTACCCGCTGCTCGTAAAGGCGTCGGCGGGTGGCGGCGGCAAGGGCATGCGCCTCGTCACCGAGCCCGCGGCGCTGGCCGAGGCCGTCGCCGCCGCCGGCCGCGAGGCCATGGCGTCGTTCGGCGACGGCACGGTGTTCCTCGAGCGCTACGTCAGCCGGGCCCGCCACATCGAGGTGCAGGTGCTCGGCGACATGCACGGCACGCTCGTCCACCTGGGCGAGCGCGAGTGCTCGATCCAACGCCGCCACCAGAAGGTGGTCGAGGAGGCCCCGTCGCCCGTCATCGACGCCGCCACGCGGGCCCGCCTCGGCGCCGCCGCCGTGTCGGCCGCCACCGCCGTCGGCTACCACAACGCCGGCACGGTCGAGTTCCTCTTCGACGACGACTCGAAGGAGTTCTTCTTCCTCGAGATGAACACCCGCCTCCAGGTGGAGCACCCCGTCACCGAGGCGGTCACCGGGCTCGACCTCGTGCGCGAGCAACTGCGCATCGCCCAGGGCGAGCCGCTCGGCTTCGCCCAGGACGACGTGCGCCTGTCGGGCCACGCCGTCGAGGTGCGCCTCTATGCCGAGGACCCGTCGAACGGGTTCCTCCCCGCCGCCGGGCCCGTGCTGGTGTGGGAGCCGGCCACGACCCCGGCCGTGCGCTTCGACTCGGGCATCGAGGCCGGCCTCGTCGTCAGCACCCAGTTCGACCCGATGCTGGCCAAGGTCATCGCCCACGCGCCCACCCGGCGGGAGGCCGCGCTGAAGCTGGCGCTCGCGCTGGAGCGCACCCGGCTCGGTGGCCTCACGACGAACCGCGACTTCCTGGTGGCGACCCTGCGCCACCCGGCCTACCTCGCGGGCGACACGACGACCGACTTCATCGAGCGTCACGCGCCGGCCACGTCGCGGGCGATCAGCCAGGCCGAGCTGCTCCAGGCCGCCACCGCGTTCGCTCTGTGGCAGGAGGCCCGCAACCGGGCCGCGGCACCGGTGCTGGTCACACTGCCATCGGGCTTCCGCAACAGCGTCACCCCGCCGCAGCGCATCGAGCTCGAGGACGGCGTGTTCGAGTACCGCCGCGAGCGGGACGGCACCTACACGGTGAGTGGCGACACGATCCTGTTCGGCGACGGCGTCTACGGCGCCCGTCCTCATGCCGTGAGCGACGACGGCGTCGACGTCGTGCTCGACGGCTACCGCTACCGGGCCGGCGTCGGCCGGGCCGGCAACGTGGTGCTCGTCGACCTGCCGTCGTGTGCGGTGGAGCTGCGGCTCGGCGAACGCTTCCCCAACCCGCAGTCGAGCGGGCCGGCGGGCGGCCTGGTGGCCCCCATGCCGGGCAGGATCACCGACGTGCGCGCCGCCGTGGGCGACGCCGTGGTGGCCGGGCAGGTGCTCGTGATCATGGAAGCGATGAAGATGGAGCACCACCTGTCGACGCCGACCGACGGTGTGGTGGCCGAGGTGCGCGTGCAGGTCGGCGAGCAGGTCGACAACGGCGCCGTGGTCCTCGTGGTCGAAGCCGCGGCGAGCTAGCGAGAGGACGCAGCGATGGCTGAGAACGTGATCGACACCGAGGCGGAGGCGACCGTGCGCGCCGAGGCGCGTGCGTTCCTCGACGCCAGCTGGAAGGCCGGCATGCCGCGCAAGGAGTGGCTCCCCATCGCTGTCGACTCGGGATGGTCGGCACCCGGCTTCCCGACGCAGTGGTACGGCAAGGGTCTGGCGCCCGAGCTGAGCCGCATCGTGTCGGCCGAGTTCGCCCGCGCCGGCGCGCCCGGCGGCGGCCAGGACGCCTACAACCTGTGGGCCAACACCGTGCTGGCGTTCGGCACCGACGACCTGAAGCAGCGCTTCGTCCGCCGCCTGCTGCTCGACGACGTGGCCATGTGCCTCCTCTACAGCGAGCCGGGGGCGGGAAGCGACCTGGCCGGCATCCAGACCACGGCGGCCCGCGACGGCGACGAGTGGGTCGTCAACGGCCAGAAGGTGTGGACGTCGGGCGGCCGCGAAGCCGAGTTCGGCATGCTGATCGCCCGGACCGACTGGGACCAGCCCAAGCACAAGGGCATCACGTTCTTCTGGCTCCCCATGCGCCAGCCGGGCGTCGATGTGCGACCGCTGCGTCAGATGACCGGCGACGCCCGCTTCAACGAGGTGTTCATCACCGACGCCCGCGTCCCCGACGCCAACCGCGTCGGTGACCTCAACGAGGGCTGGCGCGTGCTGCAGACGGCGCTGGCCTACGAGCGCGCCGTGATGGGCGTGGCCTACTCGAGCGACGAGGGTCCGGGCACGGCCCGCGAGCGCGTGGGGCGCGCACCGTCACCGGGCGGGTCGATCCCGATCCCCGACCTGTCGCTCGTCAAGGTCGCACAGGAGCAGGGCCGGGCCGACGATCCCATCATCCGGCAGAAGCTGGTGCAGCTGCACGCCATGCGCACGGTGAACAACTGGAACTCGAAGCGGGCCGCCGCTGCGCTCGAGCAGGGGACGTCGTCGCCGCTCGTGTCGCTGGGCAAGCTGGCCATGTCGAACATCCTCCACTTCGCCGGCCACCTGCACTGCGAGCTGCTGGGGGCCGAGGCCACGCTGGCCGGCCCCGACAGCCCGCGCTCGGCCGACGCCAACTACTCGCACCACAACGCCTTCTTCACCTCCATCGGCGGCGGCACCGACCAGATCCAGCGCAACATCATCGGCGAGCGCATCCTGGGCCTGCCCCGCGAGCCCGAGCCCGACAAGGGCCAGCCGTTCCGCGAGGTCCGCAGAGCGCAGTAGCCCGGCCGACCGGCTACCGCTCGCCGGTGAACGTCAGGTAATAGCCGTCGGGGTCGCGCAGCGTGAGCTCGACGGCACCCCACGGTCGTTGCTCGACGCCCCAGGGGCACACCACCCGATCACGGATCTCGCCGAACACGGCGACGACCGACGACGGGTAGGCGTAGAACGACCCGGTGAAGGTCGGCGCGCCGTCCCACGGTGTCGAGCCCTCGACGAACTGGAGCACGAGACCGTCGCGCTCCACCTCGGCCCAGCGGGGCCCCTCGGCCCGGTCGGTGCCGCGCACCACGAAGCCGGCGTCGCCATACCAGCGCAGCGTGTCGGCGATCGAGTTCACCTTCAGCACAGCCGCCGCACGCGTCTGCGATGGCGGGGGCGGCGACGTGGTGCCGAAGCCCTCGCGCTCCGAGCGTCGCTCGAGCGTCTCGAGCTCCTCGAACACCGTGATCTGGAGCTCGGCCGGGGCTTCCAGGCGAGCGTTGAGCGAGCGCCACGGGGTTTCGATCGGTCCGGCCAGGAGCGACGCCCCGGCCGCCGTGAGCGCGTCGACGGCGGCCTGCGCGTCGGTGACCTCGAACGCCACGCGCACATGCGGGCTGGCGTCGCGGCCCACCTCGACCCGATCGATCAGCGCGCGCTGGGCCGCGTTGGCCAGCTCCAGGGTGGCTCGCCCCGCGTCGAGTATGACCACGCGGGCACCGCCGTCGCCCGTGAACGCCGCCTGCTCGGGCAGACCGAGCACGTCGCGGTAGAAGCGGACGGCCTCGTCGAAGTCGTCGGCCTCGACGACGAGGCGGAGTTGGCGCACCGCGCCGGCGGGGAGCGATTCGGTCACGGAGACGACCGTACCCAGTGCGGCGCCCGGAAATCCCCGACCCGTGACCGAAGACGCTCGCCTACCGTGATCTCCCGTGGACGTCCGCTGGGTGAGCGCCTTCCTGGATCTACCGGGAGATGCATTCGAGGCCACGGCCACGTTCTGGCAGCGGGTCACGGGGTCGACCCGCTCGGTGACGCGCGGCGACACCGGTCAGTTCGCCACGCTGCTCCCCGCCGACGGTGACGCCTACCTGCGCGTCCAACGCGTCGACGACGGGCCGGCCCACGTGCACCTCGACCTCCACGTCGACGACGTCGCGTCCGCGGCGCGACGAGCCGAGGCACTCGGCGCCACGCGCCTGCGGACATCCGCCTACGTCACGCTCACGTCGCCGGCGGGCCTGACCTTGTGCATCGTGCCGCATCGGGGCGAAGCCACCCGCCCGGCGCCCGTCGTGCGCAGCGACGGCGCGACCGAGCTCGTCGACCAGGTGGCGATCGACGTGCCCGCGACGCGCTACGACGAGGAGGGTGCGTTCTGGGCCGGGCTCACCGGCTGGGCGCATCACGCCACCGCACGACCCGAGTTCACCTACCTCGAGCGGCCACCCGGTCAGCCGCTGCGCCTGCTGCTCCATCGGCTGGGCGACGACGACACCGCGACGAGCGCACGGGCCCACCTCGACCTCGCCGCGGGCCCGGACGTCGAGCGGGCGCAGGCGGACCATCTCCGCCACGGCGCCACACACGTGGCCCGCGGCGCCCGCTGGCTCACCATGGCCGATCCCGCGGGCCTTCCCTACTGCCTCACCGAGCGCGACCCGGTCACCGGCACGCTCACCACCTGAGAAGCCGACGTCCCGCTCCGGCGGCGTCAGCGGCCCGTCAGCCGTCGTCGCGGACACTGCTACCGCCAGCAGGTTCGGCGACACGAAGGAGACGGAAGATGATCCGATGGAAGAAGGCGGCGATCGCCCTGGCGGTCGCGGCGATGGTCGGGGGCGGCGCGGCCGCCGCCGCGAACGCATCGAGCACGGCGGAGCGCGAGGTGCCCATCACGGGTCCTGCGCTCGCCAAGGCGAGCGCCGCCGCGCTGGCCCACACCGGCGGCGGGAGGGTCACCCAGACCGAGGACGGCGACAAGGACAGCCGCTACGAGGTCGAGGTGACCCTCGACGACGGCACCGAGGTCGACGTGCAGCTGAACGCCGACTTCGGCGTCCTCGGCAGCAAAGCCGAGGCCGCCGGCACCGAGGGCACCGACGAGGGCGCCTGATCCCGCCCGGTCATGGCCCCGGCCCCCCGGCCGGGGGCTTACCGGGGAGCCGGCACACGAAGGTCGCGCCGGCGCCCGCCCCCCGGGGGGCAAGCCCCCCCAGGGGCTCGGCGGAGTAACGCACCAGAGCCAACCCCAGCCCC
>JANPGL010000422.1:0-5911 GCA_031423915.1 Actinomycetes bacterium
GGCGGGGGGGGGGGGCCCCCCCCCCCCCCCGCACGCCGGCGAGCCGCCAGCTGATGCGGTCGTCGAGGGCCTGGCCGGCGCGGTCGGCGGCCGAACCGACCTTGCCGGTCACCTGGGCCGCCCGGTCCCGGGCGCCACGCATCGCGGCGTTGTCGAGCATCGAGCCCTCGAGCGAGGCGTCGTCGTCGACGAGCATCCACACGAGCACGCCGATGGCGGCACCGACGAGCGGGAACACGATGAACGCCCAGATCTGCTTCCAGGCGTCGCCGCTGCCGGACCAGATCACGGCACCGATGCTGCGCGCCGGGTTCACCGACGTGTTGTCGACCGGGATCGTGACCAGGTGGATGAGCGCCAGCACGAGGCCGACCGTGAGGCCGCCCATGGCCGGCGTGAACTTCTTGCTGGTGGTGGCCAGCACCGTGAACACGAGCAGGCCCGTGAAGATGATCTCGACGACCACCATGGCGCCGAAGTTGTAGCCACCGGGCGAGCGGTTGCCGAAGCCGTTCGTGGCGAAGCCCGACGCGCTGGCACTGAAGCCCTTCTTCCCGTTGGCGATGGCGTACAGGAAGCCGCCGCCGAGCGCGGCGCCGACGAGTTGGCCGATCACGTACGCCGGGATCTGGCGGACCTCGATCTTGCGCATCAGCGCCATGCCGGCGGTGACGGCCGGGTTGACGTGGCAGCCCGAGATCGGGCCGACCACGTAGGCGGCGACGAGCAGCGAGAAGCCGAACGCCAACGAGACGCCGAGCTCACCGATCTTGCCGCCGGCGAGGATGGCGCTGCCGGGTCCCCCGAGCATCAGGATGGCGGTGCCGACGGCCTCGGCTGCGAGGATCTTGGTCGTGGATGTGGTTGTCATGTCTGCCCCCGATGTCCGCCGATGCGGAGATTCGACGGAACGCGTTCACGTGACCACGCGTGAGCGGATGGGGTCAAGCATTCGTTCAGGCACGAACGATGACTGAGGTGGATGTCCGCGCCCGCTTCGCCTCGGCCCGCGTGGCCCGCCTGGCCACCGTTCGGCCCGATGGGCGACCCCACGTGGTGCCGTGCTGCTTCGTGCTCGACGGCGACACGGCGTACTCCGCGGTGGACGGCAAGCCGAAGTCGACGCTGGCTCTGCAACGGCTCGCCAACCTGCGCGCCCAGCCGGCCGCCAGCCTGGTCGTCGACCACTACGACGACGACTGGTCGCAGTTGTGGTGGGTGCGCGCCGACGGGGTCGCCCGCGTGCTCGTCGACGGCGACGAGCGCCAGCGCGCCCTCGACCTGCTGGCCGAACGCTACGACCAGTACCGGGCCCTGCGCCCGCCTGGTGCGGTGGTGGCGCTCGACGTCACGTCGTGGAGCCACTGGGCGGCGACCCCGCCGTAGGCTCGGCGTGGGGCGACGGGCGGCGCTGCTGGTGGGTCTGTCGCTCGTTGCTTGGGCTTGCGGCGGCACCGACAGAACCGCCGCCGATTCGGCCGTCACGTACCTGCCGGCGACGACGGTGTTCACCGGCTCGTTCCCGACGGTCCCGCTCACGGCGCCGACCGGCGTGGCCGCCGAGCTGGAGACGGGACAGTCGTGGTGCCCGGAGTTCCGCACACCCGACAACGGCTCCGGCCCGGGCGACTTCGGCGTGGCCGAGCGCAACCTCGGCGCACTCATGGCGTACGCGGCGCAGTACCCCGAGCATGCCGGTTCGCCGTGGTTCGACGCGGCCGACGCGAAAGGACGCGTCGTCATCGGCTTCACGGCCGATGTGGCGAGCCATCGCAAGGCGATGCGGCCCACGCTCGCCGACCCCGACCGCGTGCTCGTGTGCCAGATCCGCCACAGCGCGGCCGAGGCGGCCGCCGCTGTCGCCGAGATCGACGCGCAGTCGCGAGCGGCGCCGGCCGGCGTGTGGCGCGGCTGGTCGGCCGGTGTCGACCGGGCCCAGGTGACCGTGCGCGCCGACCAGCGCGAGCTCGCCGACGCGCTGCTGGCCCGCTACGGCGACCTCGTCGAGGTCGGCCTCGGGCTGTTCCCGTACCCCATGCCAGACGACCGCTCGACGGTGGACGTGCGTTGTCCCACGGCGTCGGTGGACCTGCCGAGCACGCGACCCGGCGTGACCACGCGGGTGGCGCTCGCTGCTGCGGTGCTTCGGTCGGGCGCCGACGTCGACGCGACCGTGACCGCCACCAACGAGGTCACCGAGTCGGTCACGGTGACGTTCGGCGGACCGGCGGTGGTCGTCCGCGCCGGCACGACCGAGGTGGTCGGCACCGCCGACTTCGGCATGCTCCTGAACCTCGACATGGCGACGCTGGCGCCGGGCGCCTCCGAGCAGCGATCCGTCCGCGTGGGCACCGCGAGTTGCGACCCGGCGGTCGGGTCACGCTGCCGCCGGGCGACTACGAGGTGGTCGTGCTCCTCACCGGCGGCAACGACTCGGTGGTGAGCGAGCCAGCGCCGATCACGCTGACGGCGTGAACCTGGAGGGTTGACGGCCTTGGCACATCCGCGCGCATCATCTCGGTATGATACCGAGTATCCAACTAGGTAAGGTCGAGTCGTGAGCGTGCGGCACGCCATGCTGGCGCTCCTCACCGAGGGCCCGAAGTACGGGCTCCAGCTGCGGCAGGACTTCGAGGCCCGCACCGGCGACGTGTGGCCGCTCAACGTGGGCCAGGTGTACACGACCCTTCAGCGCCTCGAGCGGGACGGGCTCGTCGGTTCGGACGGCGGCGACGACGGGCCGCAGAAGCGCTACGCCATCACCGGCGACGGCACGGACGAGCTGACGCGGTGGCTGCGCACGCCGCCCGACCTGAGCTCGCCGCCGCGCGACGAGCTGGTCATCAAGGTGCTCGTCGCCCTGCGCGTGGCCGGCATCGACGAGCACGAGGTGATCCAGGTCCACCGGCGCTACCTCATCGAGGTCATGCAGCAGTGGACCAAGCTCAAGGACGGCGCCGACGACGACATCGGCTTCGCTCTCGTGGTCGACGCCGAGCTGTTCCGCCTCGACTCGGTCGTGCGCTGGCTCGACAGCGCCGAGGGCCGCCTCCGCCGCCGATCGACCGACGCCGACGCCGAGCAGCGGCCCGAGCCCACCGCCGCTCGCCTGCCCACACGACGAGCCGGGATCCGCCGGTGAGCCTCCTCGAACTTCGCCAGGTCACCAAGCGCTACGGCCGGGGCGCCGACGAGGTCCACGCGCTGCGCAGTGTCGACCTGTCGGTCGAGGCCGGGGAGCTCGTCGCCGTGATGGGCCCGAGTGGGTCGGGCAAGAGCACGCTGCTGACCATCGCCGGCAGCCTCGAGGTGCCCGACGAGGGAGGCGTCGTGCTCGACGGCACCGATCTGGCCGGGCTGTCCCGCAACGAGCGGGCGCGCATCCGGCGCCGGTCGATCGGCTACGTGTTCCAGGACTACAACCTGCTCGCCGGTCTGACGGCGGCCGAGAACGTGTCGATGCCGCTCGAGCTCGACGGCGTGGCGGGAAGAGCCGCCCGCCAGGCCGCCGTCGAGGCGCTCACGTCGCTGGGGCTGCAGGACAAGGCCGGGCGCTTTCCCGACGAGCTGTCGGGCGGCGAACGCCAGCGCGTCGCCATCGCCCGGGCGGTGGTCGGCGATCGTCGGCTCCTGCTCGCCGACGAACCGTCGGGCGCGCTCGACTCCGCCAACGGTGAGGCAGTCATCCGTCTCATCCGCAACGCCTGCCGGGGCGACGTCGCCGGGATCGTCGTCACGCACGACGCCCAGCTCGCGGCGTGGGCCGACCGCATCGTGTTCCTGCGCGACGGCCGGTTGGTCGACAGCACGGCCCCTGTGGCGGGTCCCGACTCGCTGCTGGCGCCCGGAGGTCGACCATGACGGCGCCCGGCCAGCCGTCGCCGACCCTGCCGCACGCCCGAGGCGCGGCCCGGCGCGCCGTGGTGCGCTGGGCCGTCCGCCTGTTCCGGCGCGAGTGGCGCCAGCAGGTGCTCGTCCTGGCCCTGTTGGGCGTCGCCGTCGCCACCACCGTGGGCGGCATCGCGCTCGCCGCCAGCTCACTTCCGAGCCAGGCCGCCGAGTTCGGCCGGGCCCGCCAGATCCTCGAGCTCGACGGCACCGCCGAGCGGTTCGCGGAGAACCTCGCCGCCGTCCGCAGCGCGTTCGGCGCGGCCGAGGCCGTCGGCCACGCCACGATCACCGCGCCGGGTGCCGTGGACTCGCTCGACGTCCGCGACCAGGACCCTGCCGGCGCACTCGGCGCACCGATGCTGCGGCTCACGTCCGGTCGTTTCCCCGCGGCACCCGGCGAGGTGGCTCTCACCGACGGCGCGGCGGCGCCCTTCGGCGTGGGTGTCGGCGACGAGATCCCGATCGACGGCGCCGCCCGCACGGTCGTCGGCGTCGTGGAGAACCCGTTGCGGCTCAGCGACGAGTTCGTCCTGGTCGCCCCCGGTTCCCTCGGGCGCACCGCCCGCGTCGCGGTGCTCGTCGATGTCGCCGACGGCGCGGTGCGCGGCTTTCGCCTTCCCGACGGATCCGGGCTGACCAGGAAGTCGTACTCGAAGCTGGCGGCATCGCAGGCGGCGGCGGTCGTCCTGGCCATCGCCACCGTGGGCATGCTGTTCGTCGGCATGCTGGCGGCGGCAGGCTTCGCGGTCATGGCGCAGCGGCGGCTGCGGGCGCTCGGCATGCTTGGCGCCATCGGTGCCACCGACCGCCAGGTGCGCTCCGTGCTCCTCGCCAGCGGCGCCGTGACCGGCGCAGCTGCGGCCGTTGCGGGCGTGGGCGTCGGGCTCGGGGCCTGGTCCACCCTCGCAGGCCGCCTGGAGCGACTCGTCGACCATCGCATCGACCGGTTCGACCTTCCGTGGTGGTCGGTGGGGGCCACGGTCGCGCTCGCCGTCGGCACCGCCGTCGCCGCGGCCTGGTGGCCGGCGCGCACCGCGGCGCGCACGTCGGTCGTGGCCTCGCTGTCCGGCCGGCCGCCGGCGCCGCGCCCGGCCCGCGGCTTCGCCCTGCTCGGTGTGGCAAGCGTGGGCGCCGGCGTCGCGCTGCTGTTCGTGTCGCAACAGCGCGGCACGGTGGCGATCCTGACCGGGACCGCCGCCACGATGATCGGGGTCCTCCTGCTGGCGCCGCTCGCCGTTCGAGCGTTGGGAGCGCTGGCTCCGCGCATGCCGGTGCCAGCCCGCCTCGCCCTCCGCGACCTGGTGCGCTACCGCGCCCGCTCGGGCGCCGCGGTGGGCGCGGCGGCGCTGGCCCTCGGCATCGCCGCAGTGGTCTCGATCAGCGCGGCGGCCGCCGCGGCCGACGACCGGGCCTCGGGTGTACTCGGCAACCTGCCCGTCGGCGAGCTCGTCGTCCACGTCGGCTCCGGCCAAGGTCTCGAGGGCGGCCCCGTCACGAACGTGTCCGCGGAGGAACTGGCGCGAGCTCGCGCCGCCGTCGCAGAGATCGCCGAGGTCGCGGGCGCGGTCTCGACCGTGGAACTGTCGGCGGCGGTCGATCCGGACGCACCGGTCGTCTCCGTCGGCACCGCGGCCGGGCCCATGCCGGCCGCCCTCGTGGAACCGGTGCGGGAGTCCGGTCGGCTTACCGGCTACCGCTGGCGCGCCGCGCTCTACGTGGCCACACCCGAGGTGCTGCGCTACGTCGGCATCGACGTCTCGGCCGTGGGGACCGCCGAGGTCGTGACGGCGCGCCGCGATCTCGGCGCCGTCGAGCTGAGCGCACCGGCGCGGCCCGCCGAGGGCGGGGTGCGTCAGTCGTCGCACCCCCCGACATCGGCGCTCGTCGACGTGCCCGCGTACACCTCCGAGCCGACGACGCTGATCACCGAGTCGGCCATGGCGACGATGGGTCTCCGCTCCATGACGGCGGGCTGGGCCGTGCGCGGCACGCGGGCGCTCACGGCGTCCGAGCTCACGGC
>JANPGL010000423.1:0-6865 GCA_031423915.1 Actinomycetes bacterium
GTGCCGCCGTGGCCCGCCAGGTGCGCGCGTCGGTGGCCGAGCGGCTGCGGGCCGGTGACC
The DNA here is from genome assembly GCA_031423915.1 of Actinomycetes bacterium. Taxonomy (GTDB): domain Bacteria; phylum Actinomycetota; class Acidimicrobiia; order Acidimicrobiales; family Ilumatobacteraceae; genus JANMAT01. The sequence goes on from JANPGL010000423.1 coordinate 61, forward strand.
TGCGCCGCACCCTCGGCTGAGAGACTGTCCGCGTGCAGGACCCCGAGGCCGACGACGAGCTGATCCCCGTGCCCACGGTGCAGGAGCTGCGCCGCGCCGCCAACCGACCGGGCCCGATGATGCGGTTCATCGTCGTGATCTTCGGCTTGCTCTTCATCGCCATGGGCGCGGCGTTCATCGACGCCGGTGGCCCCATCGGCTGGGTCCTCGGCGTCACCACCGTGGCGCTCGGCCTGGCGGTCGCCGCCATCGCCGTGGGCCTGGTCGAGCTGGTGATCCGGCGCCGACGCTCGGCCTGATCAGGTCTGCAACGGCAGGACGACGTCGGCCAGCTCGACCAGGTGGGCACCCAGGTCGCCGCCGTTCGGCTCCACGATGGGCAGCACCACGAACTTCGAGAAGCCGACGTCGACGAAGCTCTGCACGCTCTCGGCCAGCGCCTCGAACCCCACGGGCACGAGCGTGGCCGGGTCGAGGTCGGGGCGCCGGGCCCGCAGGTTGGCCAGCACCGGTTCGGGCACCTCGCCCATGGCGTACGGGATCAGCGCCCCGTAGTGCTCGGGGTCGATGGCGCGGCCCACCTCGGCGGCGGCCGCCTCGATGACGATGCGGCCGGCCTCCACGTCGGCGGGCGTGGCGAAGCTGGGGAGCCAGCCGTCGCCCATGCGGCCGACGCGGCGCAGCTCGCTGGGCGCGATGCCGCCGAGCCACACGTCGGGCGGGTTCTGGTGCGGCTTGGGCAGCACCTTCAGGCCGTCGTAGTGGAAGCGGGGCCCGTCGTGGGTGACGCGCTCCTCGGTCCAGAAGCGGCGGATGAGCGGGAGCGCCTCGTTGAACCAGGCGGCCCGTTCCTCGCGGGCGACGCCGAAGGCCTGCTGCTCGTGGGCGTCGGCCACACCGAGGCCGAACGCCGGGAGCAGGCGGCCCTGCGAGAGCCGGTCGAGCGACGCCAGCTGGGTGGCCACGATCACGGGGTTGCGGCCGGGCAGGACCATCACGCTCATGCCGAACTTGAGCTTGCGGGTGCGGCCCGCCGCGAACGCCATGGCCACCGTCGGATCGGGCGCGTCGCCCGAGATGCGCTCGCTCACCCACAGGCTGTCGAAGTGCAGCTCCTCGAGCGCGTCGACGGCCTCGCCGAAGCGGCCGTCGTTCAGCGTGGTGCGCACGCCCAGGCCGAACCCCACCCGGACCTTCATGCGCGGGCCAGCGGTTCGAGCACGTCGGCCACCTTGTCGGGCATGGACAGGAACGGCGAGTGGCCGGCCGGCAGGTCGACGACCTGGCGGCACCGGGCGGCCATCTGGCGTTGCAGCTCGATGGTGATGGCCCGGTCCTCGGTGCAGGCGATGTACGTCGACGGGGTGTGCTTCCACGACGCCGTCCGCAACGGCTGGGCGAACGAGGCCAGGAGCTGCGGGCCGAGCCGGGGGAGGGCGGCGGCCACCTCGTTCGGGTCGCAGCCGCCGTAGAGGGCACCGACGGCGATGGTGGCGTCGAGCACGGCCGTGCCTTCGTCGAGGATGCGCATGGCGTGGTTCAGGTCGGCCCGGGTAGGCGACGCCGCCGCGGCGGCCCGGAGGGTCTCGCCCTGGTCGATGCAGAACGCCGTCAGGTACACCAGGTGCGACACGTTCGGCGCCGCCGCCGCGGCCTCGGTGATGACGGCCCCGCCGTACGAGTGGCCGACCAGCACCACCTCGCCCGGGACGTTGGTGAGCACGTCGGCCACGTGCTGGGCGTCGCCGTAGAGGTCGCCCAGCGGGAGGGTGGACGCGCCGTGGCCCGGCAGGTCGACGGCCAGCGACGTGAGGCCGCGCCGGCCCAGCTCGGCCTGCTGCTTGGCCCAGCACCAGGCGCCGTGCCAGGCACCGTGGACGAGGACGATGGTGCGCATCCCCCATGCTTAGCGCACGGGGTGGCGCCTGCGATCAGGCGGCCAGGCCGCCCGACCAGCCGTCGCGACCGGCCCGCTCGTCGGCCTCGTCGGCGGTGTCGCCGAACGAGTCCTCGACCAGGTACAGCGTCGTACCGCCGGGGCCCGGCTGCATCGCCGCCGGCGCCGCCGGAGACAGGTGACAACCGACCACCCAGCCACCGAAGACCAGCAGCGGCAGGATGACCCAGGTCGACAACCCGACCAGGCGATAGAGGATGACGCCAACGGCCGCGGCCGTCAGCGAGGTGACGAACGCGACGCGAATCGCGTGCTGCCAGAGGTCCGTCTGGCTCGGGTCCGCGGCGCGCGCGAACGGTGAGGTTGGAGGGCTCGACTCCATGCTCCTATTGACGGTTGGCGGCGCGAGAAAGTGCACTGCGCGCGAGCTTCGTCACTCAACTGGAAACATTTGCGCGCAGAGCCGCGACGCCGGCTTAGGGGTCGGGGCGTTTCTGACGCGTTGCCTAGGGTGCGGGCCATGTCTGCGCTCGATCCGCTCACCCCGTTCCGCCTCGACGGGAAGGTCGCCATCGTCACCGGCGCCTCCTCCGGTCTCGGCGACCGGTTCGCCCGCGTCCTCCACGCCGCCGGCGCCACGGTCGTGATCGCCGCTCGCCGGGCCGAGCGCCTGGCCGCGCTCGCCGCCGAGCTGCCCGGCGCGGTGGCCATCGCCGCCGACGTGGCCGTCCCAGCCGACCGGGAGCGGCTCGTGGCCGAGACCGTCGAGCGGTGCGGCCGGCTCGACGTGCTGGTGAACAACGCCGGCATCGGGCACAAGGTCGCCGTGGAGGAGGAGCCGCTCGAGTTCTTCGAGGAGGTCATGAACGTCAACGTGACGGCCGTGTGGCATCTGTCCAAGCTGGCGGGCGCCCACATGGTGGCCCAGCGCTCGGGCTCGATCGTCAACATCGCCTCGGTCATGGGCTTCGTCGGGTCGACGCCCGTGAAGGAGGCCCACTACTGCGCCTCGAAGGGTGCGGTGCTGAACCTGACCCGGGAGCTGGCGCTCCAGTGGGCCCGCAAAGGCGTGCGGGTGAACGCCCTGTGTCCCGGTTGGTTCCTGAGCGAGATGACCGCCGGCATGGACACGCCCGAGGGCGGCCTCACCTGGGTGCAGCAGAACTCGCCCATCCCCCGGTTGGGCGAGTTGAACGAGCTCGACGGCCCGCTGCTGCTGCTGGCCAGCGACGCCAGCAGCTACATGACCGGCCAGTCGGTCGTCGTCGACGGCGGCTGGCTGGCCCGCTGACGGCACCGCCGGGCGTCAGAGCAGCGACAGGTCGGGGGTGCGGGCCGCCCACGGGGCGGCCGCCTCGAGCTGGGCGGCCACTCGGATGAGCACGTCGTCCCGGGCCCAGTCGGCCACGAGCTGCACACCCACCGGCAGGCCGCGCGGTGCGCCGTCCATCGGTGGCGTCCAGTGCACCGGCAGGCTGATCGCCGGCTGATGGCTGATGTTGAACGCGGAGGTGAAGGCGGCGAACCCGCCCGACCAGCGGAACGGCGCGATCGGGTCGTCGGCGTTCGTGGCCATGACCCCGAGCTTCGGCGGCAGGTCGGCCAGCGTGGGCGTGAGCAGCAGGTCCCAGCCGTCGGTCGACCACCACGACCGGAGGCGACGCCGGCACGCCGCCGCCGCGGCGAGCGCCTCGGCCAGATCGGTGGCGCTGAACCGGCCGGCCCGGCGGCCGAGCTCCCACGTGAGCGGCTCGACGTCGTCGGCCGTCGCCTCGCGGCCGAGCTCGGCCGACAGCCGGCGCAGGTTGAGACCGGTGTTCGAGCTCCACATGGCCGAGAACGGGCGCAGGTACTCGTCGCTGGCCAGCATCGCCGGCTGGGCCTCCTCCACCCGGTGCCCGAGCGAGGCCAGCAGTTCCGCGGCGCGGTGCACGGCGGCGACCACCTCGGGGTGCACCTCACCGCGGGGTGTCGTGGCCGCGAAGCCGATGCGCAGCGAGCCGGGGTCGGCGCCGACCTCGTCGACGTACGGCCGCGCCGGCGGCGGGCAGGCCAGCGTGTCGCCGGGCTCGGACCCTGCGGCCAGGTCGAGGAACCAGGCCGTGTCGCGGACGGAGCGCGACACGACGAACTGGACCCCGAGTCCCGCCTCGTCGCCCGACGGCGCCGCCGTGATGCGGCCCTGCGTCGTCTTCAGCCCCACGAGCCCGCAGCACGCGGCGGGGATGCGGATCGAGCCGCCGCCGTCCGAGGCGTGGGCCACCGGCACGAGCCCGGCCGCCACGGCGGCGGCGGCGCCGCCCGACGAGCCGCCGGGCGTGCGCGTCGGGTCCCACGGGTTGCGGGTGGGGCCGAACGCGTCGGGCTCCGTGGTGGGCAGCAGCCCGAACTCGGGCGTGTTCGTGCGGCCGAGGTAGCTGACGCCCGCCGCCCTCCAGCGGGCGATGAGCACCGAGTCCTCGGTGTCGGGCGGCGACGGCAGGTCCCGCAGGGCCCGGTTGCCGTCGGTGGTCGACTGGCCGGCCGTGTCGGCCCACAGGTCCTTCACGAGGAACGGCAACCCGGCGAGCGGTCGGTCGCCGGCCTCGGCGACGGCGTGCCTGGCCTGGTCGTCGTAGCGCCGGACGACGGCGTTGAGCGACGGCGTGGCGTCGATCCGCTCGATGGCGGCCTCGAGCAGCTCGGCGGGTGTGACCTGGCCGGAGCGGACCAGGGCCACCTGGTCGTGCGCGTCCAGCCAACGTGTGTCGTCGGCGATCCCCATGGGCGCATCCTGGCAGAGCCGCCCGTATGCTCCGCTCCGCCACCACCCCAGCACCCCAGAAGGAGCCTCACCATGGGCCAGGTCACCCTCCGCGGCAACGCCGTGTCCACGTCCGGCGATCTGCCGAAGGTCGGAAGCAAGGCGCCCGCCTTCCAGCTGACCAAGAGCGATCTGTCCGAGGTCAGCCTCGGCGACCTCGCCGGCACGCGCGTCGTCCTGAACATCTTCCCGTCGATCGACACGGCAGTGTGCGCCACCAGCGTGCGCACGTTCAACGCCCGGGCCGACAAGCTCGACAACACCGTCGTGCTGTGCGTGTCGGCCGACCTGCCGTTCGCGGCCGGCCGGTTCTGCGGCGCCGAGGGCCTCACCAACGTGAGCACCGGGTCGGACTTCCGCCACAAGGACTTCGGCACGCACTACGGCGTCACGATGACGTCGGGACCGCTGGCCGGCCTGCTGGCCCGCTCGGTCGTCGTCATCGACGGCGAGGGCAAGGTGATCCACGCCCAGCTCGTGCCCGAGATCGCCCAGGAGCCCGACTACGACGCCGCCATCAAGGCCCTCGGCTGACGCTCCCACCTTCGCACTCTTGGTGCAGCAATCGCGCTCGGCACGCGGTTGCTGCACCAGAAGCGCAGAACCACACCGGGACCGCGCGGACCACCGAGTCGGTCAGGTCGAGGACACGGACGTGACGGTGCGGTCGGTCACGGCCTGCGGCAGGATGGCGAGCTTGGCGTCGCTGGTGGGTCGAGCGTCGACGAGCTGCGGCGTCACCGTCGTGCCGTCGTCGAGCGTGATCGTCAGCGACACGGTCGACCAGGGGACGGGCCAGGGTGTCGCGGTCAGCCGCTGACCGGCCCGGGGCGGGCGGGGCGGCCCCTGAGGGACGACGGCGCCGAAGTTCGAGTGCGTCGACCGGTCGCCCTCGTCGGCGTCGTACCAGTACTGGACGACCGCTGCGTCGTCGCCGCCGGCCACCAGCCGCTGCGACCGACCGTCGACGTCGACCGTGGCCACGTCGTCGAACAGCAGCCGTCCGATCGAGATCCGGTTCAGGAAGCGGTCCATGCTGCGGTCGGACTGGCCGTTCCACGAGTAGGGCAGGTCGAGGTCCGTGGGCGTCGCGGGCACGCCCGGCTGCACCCGTGCGACGAAGGCCTCGACGACGTCGTCGCCGACCTCGGTGCCGGCCCACACGAACGTGACGACGCCGGGCCCGGCCACTTCGGAACGGAGGCCGCCGACCGGTGATGCTCGACCGAGCCGCTGGCGGGCGTCCCCTGCCCCGGCCACGTTGACCGTCAGCACCTCGACCAGGCTCCGGTCCGTGGTGCCGCTGGTGAACGACTGGAGCACGAAGGGCCCGCCGAATCCCGTCGCCGCGCCGCGGCGGCCGTGGGCGCGGACGTACGCCTCGTCCGTCGAACGGAAGCCGGCGGGCGGCTCGGTCACCGCCAGGGGTCGGGCGAGCGTCTCCGGCGTCAGGGCGGTCACGCGCTCCGCGTCAGTGGGCGTCTCGTCGAACGCGTCGACCACGGCGACGGCGGTGCCGTCGGCTCGCACGAGCGTGGCGGTGGCGGACGCCGACGCGGTGGCGGGGAACGGGAACGTGGCGATGCCGTCCACCGGCCGGGCCCACGATCGAGTGGCGTCGCCGGCCTCGAACGCCACCGCCACCACGTCGCGCGGGATCCACAGCACGAGCGCCTGGGCATCGGGGCCGCGGGTGCCGCTGAGCTCGAGCTGCGGTTCCCGCGGCGAGCCGCACGTGCCGCTGCCGCTCGGGAACTCGTAGCAGCGCCACGTCGCAGCGTCGGCCGTGGGTTCCGCGCCGTAGGCCACGGCGGAGGCGCCGCTCAGCACCCGCACCTCGCCACCGCCCGGCTCGGCGTGCAGGCGGGTCGTGTCGGCGTTGCCGTCGCCGTCGTCGACCGGCCGCAGCACGATCTCGGGGCCGTACTGGCCGTCGGTGAAGGCGGCGGGGACCGAGTCGCCGGCGTCGTGCCGCGACACGGCCACGGCACCGGCGGCGACGCCGGCGACGAGCACCACGGCGGCGGCGACCCGGAGCACGGCCGTCGTCGGGAACGACGGCGCGGGCGCCGCGCCGAGCGCCACCTCGGCGGCCTCGGTCTGCA
>JANPGL010000424.1:0-10750 GCA_031423915.1 Actinomycetes bacterium
CCGAGCAGCACGAGCAGCCCGGCGGCGAGCGCCGTACCCGAGGCCCGGCCGGAGCCCGTCCTGGGCAGCGTGATGCTGATGACCGGGAAGGTCGAGGTGTCGAGCACATCGATCGGACGGGTCGTGGTGGTGGTGCCCGGGTCCGTCGTTGTCGTCGTCGTGCCGGCGGTCGTCGTCGTGGTGTCGAGCACCGACTGCCACGCCGCCTGCGCCTGCGCACTGGCGCCGGGTCCCGGCACGATCTCGGTCGACAGCATGCCCTGGCAGCTGGCGTTGTCCACGCGGCGCTGCCAGAACTGCAGGGTGCTGACCGTCGGGTTGGCGAACGTGACGGTGATCCCGCCGTTGCCGCCGCCCGCCTTCACGCCGCACAGGGTCACCTGCCGTCCGGCGGCGGCGCCGGTGAGGGTCAACGTGGCGCCGGCCAGCGTCACCCCGGTCTGGCCGGGGCAGACGGCGAGCGAGTCGAGCCCGATCGGGGTCACGGTCAGGGGTGAGGAGTTGGACGTCACGGTGAACGTCGCCGTGCCGCCGGCCTCCACGACCGCGGGAGCCGCGGTGGCTGCGAGCTGCGGGGCCAGGTTGAGCGTGGCGTCGATCGTCGCCCAGGTCGGACAGTTCAGGGCCTTCTCGCCACCGAGGTACGCCGGGGCGGGGGCACCGGAGCCGAGGTGCTCCGTCACGCACCAGACGAGGCGCTGGCTCTGCCCGCGCGTCGCTGCGTTGGTGTTGTCGATCAGGTTGTCGAGCACGTAGGCCAGCCGGCCCTTGTCGAGCGTGGTGAGCGTGGCCGCGGCTGCGCTCTGGCCCATGACCCACGGGGCGTTGCCGCACACGTTCAGCGGCTTCTCGGTGCAGTACAGCCAGTGGTACCGCAACGGGCCCGCCGCCGTGCGCTCGACGCCGCACACGGGCGACGACATGGCCGAATCGAGGGCCGTCGTGCTGAACGTGACGCCGTTGTAGAAGGTGCCGTCCACCCCCGACCGGTCGTGGATCGGCACGATGTTGCCGACGGCCAGCAGGCCGTCGTCGATGGTGACCGAGATCGTCGAGGTGTCGTTCGAGCCGGAGCTCGCAGGACAGCCCGTGAGGGTCACGGGCGCCGCCGAGGCGGGGGCCGCCATCACGGTCGCGCCCAGCCCGACCGCGCCCATCAGCGCGGTCATGGCCACGAGCATCTTCGCCCGAGTCGTCTTCATCGACTGTCCTCCTCCTGGTGCACGAGGCCGAACCGGCCTCGTGCCCGCAACGGCACGGTATGGGAACGTCACGGCTTCGGCACTGCCCGTGACCTGCTGCTTCACTACATCACTTTCCGCGGTCAAACAACCACGGTGTGATGCGACTTCTTGAGACTATGCGGATGAGGCGCCCGTCGAAACGGACCCGTCGACCTATCCGACCGAACCGACGCCACCGGCCGATCAGGTCGTGTAGTCGGCGTTGATCCGGACGTACCCGTCGGTCAGGTCGCAGCCCCAGACCGTCCAGGACCCTTCGGCGACGCCGAGCGAGACATGGATCCGCACGTCGGGACCCCGCATGTAGGCCGAGAGCCGGGCCAGGCCCGCCTCGTCGACCGCGCCCGGGAAGACCTCCTGCTCACCGAAGCGGATGACCACCCGCTCCTGGTCGATGTCGGTGTCGTCGCTGCACTTGCCGACGGCCATCGCCACCCGGCCCCAGTTGGGGTCGGCGCCGTGCACCGCCGTCTTCACGAGCGGCGAGTTCACGATCGACTTCGCCACGCGCTTGGCCTGCGCATCGTCCCGCGCCTGATCCACGTACACCTCGAGCAACGTGGTGGCCCCCTCTCCATCGCGGCCCACCATCTTCGTCAAGGTCAGCGCCACGTCGTGCAGCGCGGCCTCGAACGCGTCGGCGTCGACCGGTCCGGCGGCGCCGCTGGCCAGCACCGCGGCGGTGTCCGAGGTCGAGGTGTCGGTGTCGACGCTGACCGAGTTGAACGTGCGGTCGATCACGCGCCGGAACACCCGCTCGAGCGCCTCGGGCTCGACGGCGGCGTCGGTGAACAGCAACGTGATGAGCGTGGCCATGTCGGGCTCGATCATGCCCACGCCTTTGGCGATGCCGACGACCCGCGCCGACGACCCCGCCACGGTGGCCTCCGCCACTTTGGGATGCGTATCGGTGGTCATGATCCCGCGCGCGGCCGCCAGCGCATCCGTGCCCGCCGGCCTCGGCAGCTCGGCCAGATGGGCGCGGACGCGCCCCATCGGGTACTGGCGGCCAATCACCCCGGTCGACGCCAGGAGGAGCTCACCGGGCTCGGCGCCGAGCCGGGAGGCCACGGCCGCCACCACCTCGCGGGCGTTGGCCATGCCCTCGGCCCCGGTGGCGACGTTGGCGTTCTTCGAGATCACCACGCAACCGCGCAGGCGCCCGGCCGCCGCGTTCTGACGCGAGACCAGCACGCTGCACCCGGCGAACCGGCTCTTCGTGAACACGGCGGCTGCCGGCACGGCGGTCTCGGCCGCCACCACCACGAAGTCGTCGGTGTCGTCCTTGATGCCGATGTTGGCCACGTGCGCGGTGAAGCCCTGCGGCAGGGCGACCGACACGATGTCGGGGGCGCTCACGCGCCGGCCCTGACCTGTGCGGCGTCGAACAGGCGTTGCAGCTCGGACGCCAGCTGCGACGTGAGCGCGGCACGTGCCGATCTCGTGACGCGCCCGGTGTCGCTCACGGCCGCGGAGATGGGCGGCCCGATCACGACGTGGACCTTGCGTGGGTGGATCATCTTCGAACCCTTCGGCATGACGCCCTCCGACCCGCCGATGCCCACCGGCACGATGGGCACCCCCGCCCGCATGGCGATGTAGGCGGCGCCGTCCTTGAGCGGGTGCACGAGCGGGCCGCCCTTGCGCTCGCCCTCGGGGAACAGCACCAGCGGCTCGCCCGCCGCGAGGACCTCGCTGCAGCGTTCCAGCGCCTCTCGGTCGGCCATGTCCCTGCTCACCGGGAACCCGCCGAGCGAGGAGAACAGCCAGGCGAACGCCGGCTTGCGCCAGAGCGAGTCCTTGCCCATGTAGCGCAGGCGCCGCTTGGTGCACACCGCCACGATCGGCGTGTCCATGTTCGACCGGTGGACCGGGGCGAGGATGAACGCGCCGGTCGTCGGCACGTGCTCCAGACCCTCGACCGTGGTGCGCAGCCACAGCCGGCAGAAGCCGACGCACAGCGTGCGCCCGAGCCAGTAGAACGCCAGCGACGCGCGAGAGGCGCTGGCCAGCTTGGTGTCCACCCGGGTCATGGGATCACGCTCCTCGCGCTCGGTGCCGCTCGGCCACCAGCGCGGCGAGCTCGTCGACGATGGCCGCCACCGGGCGGTCGCTCGTGTCGACCACGACGGCGTCGTCCGCCTCGGCCAGGGGCGCGTGGGCGCGGCTCCGGTCGAGGTGGTCGCGCCGGGCGATGGCGGCCGCCACCTCCGCCAGCTCCTCGCCCGACTGCTCTCGGTGACGCCGGGCCGCCCGCACCTCCGGCGACGCCGTCAGGTAGAGCTTCAGCAGCGCCGTCGGGAACACGACGGTGCCGATGTCCCGTCCCTCGATCACCCCGCCGCCGCGCTCGGCCGCCCAGGCCTGCTGCTGGCGGCGCAGCTCCTCGCGAACGTCGACGTTGGCCGCCACGGCGCTGACCGCGGCGTTGACCTCGGGGGTGCGGATCGCCTCGGTCACGTCGTCGCCATCGATCGTCACGTTCGGGTCGCCCACGTCGATGCGGACGCGATGCACCAGGTCGGCCACCGCCACGCGGTCGGCAGTGTCGAGACCATGCCGCAGCGCCGCCACGGTGACGGCGCGGAACATCGCCCCCGTGTCGAGGTACGACAGCCCCAGGCGGTCGGCCAGCGCCCGCCCGATCGTCGACTTGCCGGCACCGGCCGGCCCGTCGATGGCGATCACCCGCAACTCGTTCGCCTCGTGCCCCATCGGACGCGTCACCTTATCTGCCGCCGAAGATCGGCGAGCGCGTCCCAGTAGCCGGGGAACGTCTTGGTGACGCACCCCGGCCCGGCGATCGACACGCCCGGCACGCGCAGACCCACGAGCGCGAACGCCATGGCCATGCGGTGGTCGTCGTACGTGCGCACGACCGCGCCGTGCGGGCGGCTCGGCCGCACCAGGAACCCGTCGTCCTCCTCCACCGCGTCCACGCCCAGGCGGCGCAGCTCGGTGACGGCCGCGGCGATCCTGTCGGTCTCCTTGGCGCGGATGAAGCCGATGCCCGTCGCCCGTACCGGGCCGTCGGCGAACGCGGCCACGGCGGCCAGCGTGGGCGCGGTGTCGGACAGGTCGGCCAGGTCGACCTCGACCCCGTGGAGCACGCCGGTGCCCCGCACCTGCGTGGCGTCCGCTCCCACGGTCACCTCGCAGCCCATTCGGGCCAGCACGTCGACGAACGCCAGGTCGCCCTGCACCGTGTTGCGACCGAGCCCCTCCACGCGCACGCGACCGCCGCAGATCGCCGCGGCCGCGAAGAAGTACGACGCCGCCGACGCGTCTGGCTCGATGGCCACGTCGCGCCCGACGTAACGGCCGGGTCGCACGTCGTACGTGCGGGCATCGGGGCGCTGCACGATCGCGCCGAACTCGGCCATGACGGCCACGGTCAGGTCGAGGTAGGGCTCGGACACCGCCGCGGTCGTGAGCTCGATGCGCAAGCCACCGGGCAGGAGCGGGCCGATCATCAGCAGGCCCGACACGAACTGGCTCGACACGTCGGCGGGCAGCGCCACGCGGTCGCCCGTGATCGGCCCGGTGATCTCGACCGGAAGCCGGTCGGGTGACGTCCCGAGCGGGTTGACCCGGACACCGAGCGCCCGCAGCGCGTCGAGCCCGGGACCCATCGGCCGCGCCCGCAGCTGCGCCGCACCGTCCAGCCGGTAGGTGCGACCGTCGAGCGCGCACCACGGCGCCAAGAAGCGGGCGGTCGTGCCCGACTGGCGTGCGTCGAGCTCGCAGACCTGGTCGACGGTGGGCGGTGTGGGCCTGCCTTCCACGTCGACGGTGGTGCCGTCGTCGCCGATGTCGACGACGTACCCCACCCGCCGGAGCGCCCCGATCATGGCTTCCGTGTCGTCGCTCAGCAGGGCACCCCGCAGGCGGGCGCTGCCCCCGGCCAGTGCGGCCACCAGGAGCGCCCGGTTGGTGGCGCTCTTCGAGCCGGGAACGGTGACGCGCGCGTCGAGCGTGCCGACCATCGGCTCCACGGGGAACGGATCGGGTTGCACGGCGCGCGGGCTCAGTCGAGGATCCGCACGCTCGGGCGGAACCCGCGGGCCAGCAGCCCGCCACGGAACACCTCGCGGTCACCGACGGCCACGAGCACGATGAGGATGCCCTTGTCGCCTTCGGCCGAGTGCGAGACCTCGAAGTCGAACAGGTTCACCCCGAGCTCGGAGGCCAGCGTGAACACCTCGGCGGCGGAGCCGGGGCGATCGGGGATGAGGATGCGCATCTCGGCCATCTCGGCCGGTCGGTGGATGCGGGCCGGCAGGTTCGCACGCGCCGAACGAGCCCGGGTGAGCAACGCCAGGAGGTCCTCCCGCCGATCGTCGGCCACCAGGTCCCTCACGCTCGTGAGCCCCGCGATCAGGGAGTCGAGCGCGGGCACGATGGCGTCACGGTTGGCGGCGCAGATGTCGGGCCAGATGGCCGGGTGGCTCGAGGCGATGCGGGTCATGTCGCGGAAGCCGCCGGCGGCGAGGCGCAGCAGCGCCGCGTGCTCCTCGGCCCGGCTGTCGGCCAGCGCCATCAGCGTGGCCGCCGTGAGGTGAGGCACATGGCTGACCACCGCCACCAGCGCGTCGTGGCGTTCGGGAGGCAGGGCCACCACCTCGGCCCCGAGCGATCGTACGATGCCGGCGATCTCCGAGAAGGCGACGTCGTCGGTGTCGGCGGTGGGGGTGAGCACCCACACCGCCCCGGCGAACATGTCGGCGTCGGCGCCGTCGAGCCCCACCAGCTCGCTGCCGGCCATCGGGTGGCCGGGCACGAAGCGCGGGTCGCTCACCGCGGAGGCCACCGTGGCCTTCACGCTGCCGACGTCGGTGACGAGGCCGGTGGTGGTGGCGAGGGCGTGGCGGACGGCGTCGGGAAGGGCCAGCACAGGAGCGGCGACGAACGTGACCGTGGCGTCGGGGTCCAGACCCACGGCGTCGACGACACCCAGGTCGAGCGCCTTGGCGGCCCGCACCGGGTCGACGTCGTGGCCGTGGACTCGCCAGCCGCGGGCGCGCAACGCCCGACCGATCGACCCGCCGATCAGACCGAGACCCGAGACGTTGGCGACCGGGTCGCTCATCGGGCCGCGTCGGGCCGCACGAGGTCGGGACGCAGAACGACGGCGCCCTCCAGGAACACGTGCTGCACGTCGGTGCGCGGCCGGTCGGACTCGACGTGGAGCAGGAGGCGCACGCAGTGCCCGAGCCCGCCGACGATGTCGAGCTCCCGGGCACCCAGGATCGGCACGTCAGCCAGGCCCCAGGCGCGCGCCGCGGTGGCCGGATGGGCCGAGCGGATGTCGTCGGTGGCCGTCACGACGAGGCTGATCACGTCGTCGACCGACAGACGGTTGCGTTCGAAGACCTCGGTCACGAGGGCGAGCACGCGCTCGCGCACCTGCTCGGGAGTATCGGCGTCGAGGGTCGTGGCCCCCCGTATGGCTCGTACGGGCACGGCGTGCGAGCGTACCGGTTCGCCCGGCTCCGCTCCGAATGACGTACCGGCGTCAGCTCAGGTCGACCGCACGGTGCAGCGCGGCGACCTCCTCCGGGCGCAGCGGCCGCCAGCCGCCCGACCCGAGCGTATCGTCGGCGACCGGACCGATGCGCGTCCGGACCAGGTGGAGCACCGGGTGATCGATCGCTTCGAACATGCGTCGCACCTGGCGGTTGCGGCCCTCGTGGAGCACGACGTGGATCGTCGAGGGTCGCACCCGCCACACGCGCGCCGGCGCCGTGACACCGTCGTCGAGCTCGATGCCCTTGCGCAGCAGTGCGAGCTGGGCGTCGGTGGGGCGGCCGTGGACCTCGGCCACGTACTCCTTCTCGACACCGAAGCTGGGGTGCGTGATCCGGTGCGTGATCCGGCCGTCGTTGGTGAGGAGCAGCAGCCCCTCGGTGTCGGCGTCGAGGCGGCCGACCGGGAACACGCGTGGCTCGGGCGGCACGAGGCCGACGACCACCGGCCGGCCGTGCGGGTCCTTGGCCGACGACAGCACGCCGAGAGGCTTGTGCAGCACGTAGTAGACGAGCTCGGCCTGACGTTCGATCGGGGTGCCGTCGACGGCGATCACGTCGTCGTCGTGGACGCGGCGGCCGAGGACGGCGACCTCGCCGTTGACGGTGACGCGTCCCTCCTCGATGAGCTCCTCGCAGGCTCGCCGGCTGGCGTGGCCGCGAGCGGCCATCACCTTCTGGAGCCGTTCCCCCTCGGCCGCCGTGGTCGCCGCCTGCTGCTCCCACAGCGGCGGCTCGACGGGCCCCGTCCGGCGCATCACGAGCGGCGAGGTCTCGGGGTCGACGAGCTGTTCGTCGTCACGGTCGACGGGCGGCGCGGCCCGGCGGAAGGTGAGGCGGCGGGCCGCCATCAGTGCTCGCCGGCCCCGGACACGTCGGGCCCCGACACGTCGGCGTCGGCCACCGTGACCTCCGTGACCTCCGTGACCTCCTCGATGACCGTGACCTCCTCGATGACCGTGACCTCCTCGACCACCGTCACCTCCTCGACGATCGTGACGCCCTCCATCACCGTGACCTCCTCGACGATCGTGACCTCGTCGACCAGCACCATCTCGACGGGCGGCTCGTGGTCGGCCGGGCGCGCCGACGGTACCGAGACGTCGGTCACGGGCGTGATGCGCAGGCCCTGCTCGAGGGCTTCGACGACGTCGGCGCCGGGCACGAACTCCGAGAGCGGCGGCAGGTCGGCCAGCGAGTTGAGACCGAGCCGTTCGAGGAACAACGCCGTGGTCCCCCACAGCATCGCCTGGCCCGGGCCGGGGTCGCGGCCGATCTGGTCGACGTACCCGCGGGCCTGGAGCGTGCGCAGCGTGCCGTCGGGGTCGACGCCGCGGATCGACGCCACCTGCGCCCGGGAGATCGGTTGCTTGTACGCCACGATGGCGAGCGTCTCCAGCGCCGCGGCCGACAGACGGGCCGTCTGCCCCTCGAGCACGAACCGTTCGACGTAGGGGGCGAGATCGGGGTGGCTCTGGTAGCGCCAGCCGCCGGCCACCTTGACGAGCTGGAAGCCCGAACCGGCCTCCTCGTAGGCCCGGGCGAGGCGGCGGCACAGCTCGTCGACGACGGCGGGCGTCACCTCGAGCAACGGCGCCAGCACCTCCGGCTCGACCGGGTCGGCGGAGACCATGACGATGGCCTCGACGGCCCGGATCAGATCGGGATCCGCCAGGCCCGGCAGTGGCCCTGCGCCGGCCGGCTCGTGCGCGTCGGTCGTCTCGTCCGTCATCTCGACGGTCGGTTCTGCATCGGTCATCTCATCCCTCGTACACGTCGATCAACAGCTCGTCGCCCTCGCCGGCCTCGAAGCCCAGCCACACGATCTCGATGTCGCCGAAGGTCGTCGGTTGCTCCAGATCCACGGCGCCCTGCTTGAACAGCTCGAGCAGCGCCAGGAAGCGCACGATGACCTCGAGTCGCTCCACCAAACCGCCGGTGAGCCGGCGGAAGCTGATGCGTCCCACCCGGGGTAGCTCGTCGACGAGCTCGGTGACCGCCTCGGCCACGCTGACACGCACCGGCGCCACATGATCGAGGGTCACGCGCGGCACGGGCTTTGGCGTGGTGGCTCGCACGAACGCGGCGCGCAGCTTCCCCGGGTCGAGCCCCTCGAGCGGGTCGGGCGCCAGCTCGGCGTAGTGCGGATCGAGTCCGGCCACGCGGGGGAAGGAACGGGCGGCGCCATCGGCCAGCACGGCGAGCACGGCCGCCACGTCCTTGAACGTCTTGCACTCGAGCAGCCGGGCCAGGAGCAGGTCGCGCTCCTCCCACAGGGCCAGCTCCTCGTCGAGGTCGACGTCCTCGCGCCCGGGGAGGAGCCGCCTGGCCTTCAGGTCGACGAGCGTCGCCGCGATGAGCAGGAACTCGGTGACCACCTCGAGGTCGAGCGATTCGGCGACGCGCTGCAGCTCCACCAGGAAGGCGTCGACGATGGCGGCCAGCGAGACCTCGTAGAGGTCGACCTTCTCCTGGAGGATCAGGTGCAGCAGCAGGTCGAAAGGTCCCTCGAAGACCGGGGTGGAGACCTCGTACGGCACGGCCGACGAGCCTACCCGGCCTGCTCGGCCATCTCCCGCAGCCACCCGGGCATGCGGACCGGGCGGCCCGACGCCTCGACGCAGCCGTGGACGGTGACCCCGGTGGACCGAGGCGTGCCGTCCACCGTCAGGAGGTAGGCGACCTGGAACGTGGCGCGGGTCGTGGCGACCACCCGCAGGTGGACGTCGACCCGATCGTCGAACCGCAACGGCGCCAGGTACCTGACGTAGACCTCGAGGACGGTGAAGTCGACCCCGTCGTCCCGTATCGACGTGTAGGGGTGGCCGATGGCGTCGAGGTACCGGACGCGGGCCTCCTCCAGGTAGGGGACGTACGCGGCGTGGTGCACGATCCCCATGGCGTCGGTCTCGGCGAAGCGCACCCGGATCGGGTGGACGAACACGTAGTCGCCGGGTTCGGTGGAGGGATCGTGGGCCAGGCGCACGGCGGGCACCGTACCCGGCGGGCAACGGGTCGGCCCCGGCACGGGGTCGGCCGCTACCCTGTGCCGCCCATGACCCGCGTGCTCTCGTGCATCCAACCGACCGGCGAGGTCCACCTCGGCAACTACCTGGGCGCGCTCGTCAACTGGGCGCACGGCCAGCACGAGTGCGACGCGTTCCACGGCATCGTCGATCTCCACTCGCTGACGCTCATAACGCAGCCGGGCCTCATCGGCGAGCAGACGCTGAAGCTGGCGGCGATGCTCTTCGCCATCGGGCTCGACCCCGACGTGGCCACCGTGTTCGTGCAGAGCCACGTGGACGAGCACGTGAAGCTGTCGTGGCTCATGGAGTGCACGGTCTCGTTCGGCGAGCTGAGCCGCATGACGCAGTTCAAGGACAAGGCCGCCAAGCGCGAGGCCGAGTTCGTGTCGGCCGGGCTGTTCACCTACCCGGCGCTCCAGGCGGCCGACATCCTCCTGTACGACACCGACGAGGTGCCGGTGGGCGAGGACCAGCGCCAGCACATCGAGATCACCCGGGACATCGCCGAGCGCTTCAACGGCCGGTTCGGGCCCACGTTCAAGCTGCCGAAGGCCACCATCCCGGCCGCGGGCGCCCGCGTGATGGACCTCCAGGACCCCACGTCGAAGATGTCGAAATCGGCCACCAGCGACGCCGGGCTCGTGTATCTCATGGACGACCCGGCGGCCATCGTGAAGAAGTTCAAGCGCGCCGTCACCGACTCGGAGTCGGAGGTCCGCTACGACCGCGCCGCCAAGCCAGGGGTGACGAACCTGCTCGAGATCCTGGCGGTGGCCACCGGCCGCACGCCGCAGCAGGCGGCCGAGGGCTACACCCAGTACGGCCCGCTGAAGACCGACGCCTGCGAGGCGGTCGTGGCGCTGGTGACACCCATCCAGGCCCGCTACCGCCAGCTGATCGACGACCGGGCCGAGCTGTCGCGGCTGCTGGCCAAAGGCGCCGACAAGGCCCG
>JANPGL010000425.1:0-10229 GCA_031423915.1 Actinomycetes bacterium
TTGATCGTCGCCCTCGGGTGGGCGCCGTGGCTCGCGCGGTTGTGGAAATGGTATATGGTCGCGTGGCGAGTTGCCCGCAATGTGCGTGTGCTGAAACCACACGTCGCCTCGCTACGCCGCAAGCTCGACGACCCCGCCGGCACGGCCAGCTGCCTCACCACCGTGCGCGGCGTCGGCTACCGGCTCGAGCTGCCGTGAGGCGCCGCATCACGCTGGCCATCGTGGCGGTCACGGCGCTGGCGGTCGCCGTGTTCGGCGTCCCCTTGGCGCTGATCATCCGGCGCCTCTACGTCGACGAGGCGCAGGCCCGCCTCGACCGCATCGTGTCGCTGGAGGCGCGTGGCTTCGTCGATGCCGACCCGACGCCCGCATCGCTGCCCGACATCGACGGCGTGACGCTCACGCTCTACGGCACTGATGGGCGTCGCCTCCTCGGGGAAGGCCCGGTCGTCGACGATGGCGCCGCCTTGCCGCTCAGCGAGGTGAGGCACCGCGAGCACGACGACCGGCTCACCGTGTACGTGCCGTTGCAGGCCGTGAGCGGGCGCTTCCCGGTGGGCGGCGTGCTCGTGGGCGACACCTCGGTGCACGCCGCCGAGCACCGGGCGCATCTGGCCTGGACGCTCATGGCTGCGCTCGGGGCGGGGGTGGTGCTCCTGGCCGGGGCGCTCGGCACCATCGAGGCCAACCGGCTCGTGCGGCCCGTGCGCCTCGTGCGGGACCGCGCCCGCCAGCTCGGGCAGGGCGACTTCACGATCGAAGTGCCGCCGAGCGGCGTGCGCGAGCTCGACGATCTGGGCGACGCCCTCACCACCACGGCCGGCCGCCTGGGCGATGCGCTGGCGCGCGAGCGGGCCTTCAGTGCCCATGCGTCGCACCAGCTCCGCACGCCACTGACCGGCCTGCGCGTCACGCTGGAGAGCGAGCTGGTGGCGCCGCGGCCCGACCCCACGCTCGTGTTGCACGAGGGCGTGGCGCTCGCCGACCGGCTCGAACGCACCATCGACGACCTGCTGCGCCTGGCTCGGCGCACCCCGCGCGGTGAGCGCCTCAACATCGCCCGACTCCGCGACCACCTCGAAGCGCAGTGGACCCCGCGTCTCGACGAGATCGGCCGTGTGTTGCGGGTGGTCGACCGCACGCCCGTCGGCACCGTCGTGATGGCCACCGGCGCGGCGGTGGAGCAGGCCGCCGACGTGCTGGTCGACAACGCGCGACGACACGGTGCGGGCCCCGTGACGGTGACCATCGACGCCGACCAGCTCATGCTCGTCGTGCGGGTCACCGACGCCGGCCCGGCGGGCACGTCGGCGGCCGGGCACGGCGTCGGGCTCGGGCTGGCCGAGGCGCTCGTGGCAGCCGAGGGCGGGCACCTGAGCCGGCCCGACGACGAACACCCCACGAGCTACTCGCTCCTCCTTCCCATCGCCACGGGCGGCCCGTAAGGCTTCCGGTTCGGGGCGCACGGCGACGTTCCGCCGTAGCAGCGAGGCGTCAGCCGCCGTTCACGGCACGGCGCGCGCCGGGACCCCTCGGCGAAACAGTGCGGCGCGAACGTGCGGTCGCCCGAGGCCGGCGATGGATCGGCCGGGCCCAGGGAGGCATTCGTGACGACGGACCGGTTCCACCTCGGATGGTTCTGCAACTTCGTGGCCGACGACTGGAACGGGCCGTGGGGCGGCGGGGGCATGCCGTGGTCGGGCGACTTCTACGTGGACATGGTCGCCCAGCTCGAGCGGGCCTGCTTCGACTACATCATCCTCGAGGACAAGTGCCATGTGTCCGACGCCTACGGCGGCACCATCGAAGGCGACCTGAAGCACGGCATCGCGCCCAAGCACGACCCCGCCCCGCTGGCCACCCTGCTCGCCGCCTCCACGTCGCACCTCGGCATCGTGGCCACCTTGTCGACGAGCTTCTACCCGCCGTGGCTGCTGGCCCGCATGGCCGCCACCATCGATCACATCTCCAAGGGTCGCTTCGGCTGGAACATCGTCACGTCGGCCGAGGACCGCGCCGCTCAGAACTTCGGCTTGGACCGGCTGTACGAGCACGACCTGCGCTACGAGATGGCCGACGAGTACCTCGACCTGGTGCACCAGCTGTGGGGGTCCTGGGACGCCGATGCCGTCGTGCGCGACCGCGCCGCCGGTCGCTACGTCGACCACACGAAGGTGCGCACCATCGACTTCGAGGGTCGGTTCTACCGGTCGCGCGGTCCGCTCAACACGCTGCCGCCGCCCTACGGCACGCCCGTGCTGTGCCAGGCCGGCGCGTCGCCCAAGGGTCGGGCGTTCGCCGCGAAGTATGCCGACACGATCATCTCGCCGTACCAGGACCCGGCGCTCATGAAGGCGTACCGCGACGACATCCGCCAGCGGGTCGAGGCCGCCGGTCGCAAGCCCGACGACGTGAAGGTGCTGTTCCTGGCGTCGCCCGTCGTCGGTGAGACCGAGGCCGAGGCGCGCGAGCGCCAGCGTCGCTGGCTGTCGGACCCGCTGTTCGCGGAGTACACGCTGGCCGAGCTGGCGTCGTTCACCGAGATCGACTTCAGCCAGTACCCGCTCGACGAGCCGCCGCCCGAACTGACGACGAACGGCGAACGCGGCTCGCTGGAGGCGTTCCTGGCCAAGGGCGGCCCCGACGCCACACTGCGCGAGCTGGCCTACGGTGGCCTCGGTGCGCCGTCGCCGCTGGTGGGCACGCCCGACCAGGTGGCCGAGAAGATGGGCGCGGTGATGGGGGAGGTCGGCGGCGACGGGTTCCTCATCACCAGCCCGGTGATGCGGCTGAACCGCCGCTACATCGTCGAGATCACCGACGGCCTCGTGCCCGCACTGCAGCGCGCCGGCCTGGCCCGCACGAGCTACACGTACGACGGCTTCCGGGACAACCTGCTCGAGTTCTGAGCGCGCAGGTTCACATCGCGGTCATGTACCGGGCCGACATCTGGCGGTAGCCGTTCGGGTCGGGGTGCTTCGCCCACACGGCCTTCCAGGCCTCGCCCGTGAACGCCTTCGCCATCGTCTCGTCGCGCGTGGCCTTGTCGGCCCAGCGGATGACCCAGGTGACGTTGGCGGTGCCGATCGGCGAGTCGAGAGGGTCGGTGCCCGTGATGTCCGGGGCGTGCGCTCCCTCGTCGATCCAGAAGCCGACCACGTCGAGGTTCGCCTTGAGCACGGGCACGGCCTCGTCGGCCCACGCCCGGTAGGCGTCGAACAGGTCGGGTCGGTAGTGGTAGTCGCGCACCTCGTAGATCATGTCGCCCCCCATGGCGTTCGATCGGACGAGAGCGAGCATGCCACGCGGCGGAGCGGGAATACGGTGCGCCCGCCGCCCGTTCGTTTGCATGCCGACGACGAGAGGACCCTCATGGCGCTGACCGATGCAGTCCCGGCCGACCGACGTGAGCGCGTGCAGTCCCGGCTGCGGACGAACCTGATGGCGTGGCTCACGACGGTGACCCCGTCCGGCCGGCCGGACTGCGTGCCGGTGTGGTTCCTCCACCGGGACGACGACACCATCCTCGTGTACAGCCAGCCCGGCAAGGCCAAGCTGCGCAACCTCGCGGGCAACCCGAACGTGGCGCTCGGCCTCGACGTCACCGACATCGGCCGCGACATCATCCGTTTCGAGGGCACCGCCGCCCACGTGGTCGGCCACGCGCCCGCCGACCAGGTCCCCGAGTACGCGGCCAAGTACGCCGAGCGCGCCGCCGCCATCTTCGGCACCGTCGAGCACTTCGCCGAGGGCTTCAGCGAGGCGATCGTGATCATTCCCACCCGCCTCCACGCCTGACGAACGAGGGCGATCGCGCGGTCGGCGCGCGGGTCGCGTTCGCGTTTTGTCGAATCTGCAGCAGTGAAACAGTTTGGGTCGCCCGCGAACTCGATTCGTGCACAACCGAAGATTCGACAAAACGCGGACGCGATGCGTACCAACCGGCGTACCAGGGTGAGCTCTGTCAAGCCCCGGTACCCGGCTGACGGTCTGGCCTCGGTAGGTGCCTGACAGCTCGAACCTGTCAGGCGGCGTTGGTGCGGTGGGGGCGGCCGCCGGGGTTGGCGAGGGCGCCGTGTTCTCGTGTGCGGTCGTGGCGGGCCTTGTGGCTGCGGATGAGTCGGTCACCGATGCTGATCTCGACGGTGTCACCGACGACGGCGACTTGGACCTGGCGACGCTGGTAGGCGTTCCCGACCCGATAGTTCGTGCCGGCGAAGCTGACGTTGCCGGAGGAGTCGACCTTGCGGGTGACCGACGGTGACGACACCGCTCGGGGTGACGGCCGCGGGCGGCGCCCGCGTTCGATGCCCGCGGTCTGCCTGTCGGGCGGGTGACGACGAGCGTGGGTGGCCACGAGCACCCCTCGATGGTGGATCTGCACGAGCCGACCGTCGCAGGTGACCTCGACGGTCTGACCGGCCAGCCATGCCCCGGCCTTGTAGGTGGCGGTGGCGAACCCGATCGTGCCCTGAGCACTCACCCGACGGGTCGTGACCGGACCCCGATCCCGCTCGACCTCGGCGGGCATTGGTGTGGCCAGCTTCTCCCTGGGGCCGGCGAGCTTGAACCGTTCGATCGGCGCGAGCCCGCCGAGCGACTGGTGCGGACGCTCGACGTTGTAGTGCCGCACCCACGCGTCGAGCTCGGCCTGGGCGTGCTCGATCGAGTCGAACACCCGACCATCGAGGAACTCGCGGCGCATCGTCTTGTGCCACCGCTCCACCTTCCCCGTCGTCGTCGGCGACCTCGGCGCCGTCAAACGGTGCTTGATCCCGTTGTCGACACAGATCCGATCGAACAACACCGGGCCCGGACCCGGCCCGAACCGGGCCGTGAACACCTTGCCGTTGTCGGTCAGGATCTCCGCCGGGACCCCATGGGCGCGCATCGCGAACTCCAACGCGTCGCACACCGGTCGAGCCGTCGCCCGCGCCACCACCCTCGCCGACACAACGAACCGGGCGTGATCATCGATCCCCGACACGATCTTCGCCTCCGACCCGTCAGCGAGGCGGACACCGCCCACGATGTCCATCTGCCACAACTCCATCGCCCGGCTGCGTTCCCACCGCACATAGTCCGACCGCTTCCGTTTCCGCGCCTGACGGGTCACCAGCCCATGACGGATCAGGCAGCGCTCCACCGATGTCCGCCCCGGCAACGGCAACACCCCCTCACGGTCGAGCCAGAACAGGATCGTGCGCGGTCCCCACCCCGGATGCGTCCGGCGCATCGCCACGATCCGCGCCTCGAGCACCGGATCCATCTGATGCGGGCACGACAACGGCTTCGAGGTCCGATCAGCCAACCCGCCCAGGCCGCCCGCCGCGTAACGCCGCAACCACTCATGCACCGTCTGGCGGGCCACCCCGAACCGGCGGGCCACGTCCGTCACCGAGGCCCCATCGTTGAGGACCTCCAACACCGCCTGATAGCGCTGCTCCACCAGCCCCAACTCCACCAACATCAGGACGCCTCCTTCGAGCCTGCAGTCGTGAACGACCACAGCGAAGAAGGTGACGACGACGCGCGGGTGGACCCCGAGGTGTCAGCCAGGAACCGGGGCCACTGTCGCCCAGCTACCGGGGCCGCGTCCCGAAAGTGTCAGCCAGCTACCGACGCCACGCCGTCCACTATGAACCGGGTCCGCACAACCGAATGGATGGGCAAGACGGGCAGCAGGATGGGCAAGTGCCGTTCGGCCTCCCGCCGGCCGGTCGGCAACAGCCGTAACCCAGGACATTAGAGCCGCCCCCGGCAGGATTCGTACCTGCGACGCACGGTTTAGGAAACCGAAGATCTATGCCCTGAGCTACGGGAGCAACGCGTGCGAGCCTAGCGGCGCGACCCCGGGTCGGTCCGGCCCGCTATCGCCCACGCAGGTGCACGTCGCGCACCGGTGACCACACCCTGCGCGGCCGCCTCCTCAGGGTGTCGTCTGGGCTCGATCAGCAGGTGCTCAGGTGCCTTGTCGCCTCTCGGGACGTCTGCGAGCGTGGCCATGCGGCCCGGTCGCCCGCCGACCGGGTCGTCCATTCGCTAACGCAGTCCTCAATCCCCGCCATGTCTCTGGAAAGTGTCTTGAGTTACCAACGTTCGAGCCGACATTCAGAGGCATGGGACACGGCTCGCTCCTCGAGGACACGTCGGTGATCGACGATCTCGGGGCCCTCGCCGCCCTGCTGGGCCGCGAGCACTGGCGCATCGAGGCCGTGACCGTGCGTCTCCACGTCCTGCGCATGGCCGTTGGCGGCGAGTGGCCCGGCTCGCTCGACGATGCCGACGCCGGGCTGTCGGACGCGGTCGACCGCCTTCGCCAGGACGAGCTGGCGCGGGCCGTACGCACGTCGGCCTGCGCGGCGCGTTTCGGGCTCGACCCCGAGGCCACGCTCAACGCGCTGCTCGTCGTCGCCCCCTCGGACGTCGCCCGACAACTCCTCGCGGCCGCCGACGGCCTGCACCACGCCATCGCGGCGGCACGGGCGGCCGCCGACGAGGTGACCGCCGAGCTCGAGCGGGCGGCCTACGAGCCGTCGACCGGCATGCCGCGAACGCGCGCCGTCACCCCCGTGCGAGCCGGGCAGCTGGTCCGACTGATCGAGCGGATCATCCCGCCCTCGATCGAGCGGTTCCTCGGCCTCCACGTCACCTGAGCGACGGGTCCGGACGCGGCGAGAGGGCCCCTCCACGCTGAGGGACCCTCTCGTCACGTCATCGACCGGTCCTGGGTGCGCCGCCCGGCCGATGGCGGTCGAGCATGTCCAAGGGGGTACCGGGCCTGCGAGCCACCCACCGGGCGGCGCGGACCGAGGACCGTTCGTCAGTCCATGGCTCCGTCAGGCGGAAGCCGTCATCATCGTGAGGCGATCCTGCCAGCGCGAGCTCGTTCCGATGGCGGCGGCGTAGGCGTTCTTGCGACGGCCGACGCGACCCGAGGGGACCTCGGGCTCGTCCGCCGACGGCTGGTACTGGGCCTCGATGCCTTCACGGAGCATCACGAGCGCCTCGGACCGCAGCTGCGACACACGGCTCTCGGTGACGCCGAGCAGGCGGGCCAGTTCGTCCGACGAGCGACCTTCGAGGAAGTAGCCGACGACCACGATGCGATGGCGCTCGGGGAGCAGGCCCACGGCGTCACGGAGGTACGACAACAGCTCACGGGTCTCGAGCTCCTCGTCGGGCTCGGGGGCCGTGCGGTCCGACAGCATGTCGCCGAGCGTCATGTCCGGATCGTCGGCGCCGGCGCGATAGTCGAGGGTGAGCACGACCGAACGAAACACCCGGTCACGCAGGCCACGCAGGTCGGTGACCGACGTGCCGGTCGCATCGGCCAGCTCCTCGGGCGACGGCATCCGGCTGAGCCGGTTGGCCAGCTCCTGCTCGGTGGCGTCGACCCGACGGGCCAGCGCTCGCACCGAGCGAGGTGCCCAGTCGGCCGCTCGCACGGCATCGAGGATGGCGCCGCGAATTCGCAGCGCCGCGAACCGGTCGAACGGCACGCCACGGGCGTCGTCGTAGCGGTGCGCCGCTTCGACCAGCCCGAGCACGCCGGCTCGCACCAGCTCCCCTCGGTCCACGTGCCGGGGGAAGTTGACCGCGACTTGCGCCACGATCTGCTCCACCAGCGGGAGGTAGCTATCGATCTCCTGGATCCGCCCCATGAGTGTCTCGTCCTCGCCCATACTTGGATTAGGTCAGGTGGACTCCCACGCCCCGCCTGAACGCTTGCAGTGAGGACGGTAACACTTGAGGTGTGCTTACGCAAGAGGTTCCCAAGTCAAACCTAAGAGAACTTAACTCAAGTCCAGAATCTTGAGGGGGATGGTCGGCTTTCGATCTAACCTGGTGCGCAGTCCCCCACCACCCGAGGAGCACCGGTTCCATGGCCATCCGACTTGGCGACATCGCCCCCGACTTCACCGCCGACACGACGCAGGGCACCATCAACTTCCACGAGTGGCTCGGCGACTCGTGGGGCGTCCTGTTCTCGCACCCCAAGGACTTCACGCCGGTCTGCACCACCGAGCTCGGCTACGTGGCCAAGATCAAGGGCGAGTTCGACAAGCGCAACGTGAAGGTCATCGGGCTGTCGGTCGATCCCGTCGCCTCGCACGTGAAGTGGGAGTCGGACATCGCCGAGACCCAGGGCACCGCGGTCAACTACCCCATGATCGGCGACCCCGACCGCAAGGTCAGCGGTCTCTACGACATGATCCACCCGAACGCCAACGACACGCTCACGGTGCGTTCGGTGTTCGTGATCGGGCCGGACAAGAAGGTGAAGCTCACCATCACCTACCCGGCCTCGACCGGCCGGAACTTCGACGAGATCCTCCGCGTCATCGACTCGCTGCAGCTGACGTCCAAGTACTCGGTCGCCACCCCGGTCAACTGGCGCGACGGCGACGACGTCATCATCGGCGCCGCCGTCAGCGACGAGGACGCCAAGGTGAAGTTCCCCCAGGGCTGGAAGACCGTGAAGCCCTACCTCCGCGTGCTGCCCCAGCCCGGCAAGTGACCCGGCACGGCAGCTGACGACCCGCCCGAGCGCCCCGCCGGCCCTTCGGCGGGGCACCGCGGCTGGCGGCACACGAACACCCCGGCCCGGGTGCGGATTCGCATGTCATGCCGCATCGTGACACGAGCTGACGGCGGCCTGACGTCGCCCTCAAGTGATGGGCAAGGCGCTCATGTGGCGGTCGGTCGGCGCCGATCGATCGGGGCGGAACGCCGGTGCCCCGTCAGCTCCGAGCTGGCGGGGCGCTGCTGCGAGGCCCCACGTAGGCGGCCATGGGCCGGTAGCGCACGGGCCGCTCGCTGTACTCCTCGAGCGCGTGCGCTACCCACCCGGCAACCCGGGCGATCGACATGATGCACTCGCCGCCCGTCGGTGGCAGGTCGAGCGTCCACGCCAGCGCAGCGAGGGCCAGATCGACGTTGGGGAACGTGCCGACCCGGTCGGCACCGGCGCGCACCACGTCGTCGACGACCGCCAACCGCGCCGGTGCTGCGCCCGCCGTGCGCAGCAGCGCCAGCAGCGCGTCGAAGCGCGGGTCGCTCGTCCGATAGATGCGATGGCCGAACCCGGGCAGCCGCTCCCCCGTCGCGAGCCGACCGTCCACCGCGGCACGACCGTCGCCCCGTGCCTCCGCCTCGCGCAGGAACCGGTAGGCCTGCGACGACGCCGAGCCGTGCAACGGCCCGCTCATCGTGGCCAGCCCGGCCAGGACCACCTGGTAGACGTCGGCCCGAGTCGATGCGGCGACGCGCGCCGCCAGCGTGGACGACGCGATGTCGTGGTCGGCCATCAGCACCAGCGCACCGTCGACCACCGCGAGCTCCGAGTCCGTGGGCGCCCGACCGGCGAGGCGTACGAACAGCGTGGCCGCCACACCAGCGGCACGGAGGCGCCGCGGGCGGGCCGGCACGCCGGCCACCAGCTCGCCGATGAGCCGCTTCGTGGCCGCCTGCACTGCGTCGGGACGACGGTCGGACCGGTCGCGGTCGGCACCCGCTGCGGCCACGCACCGGACCACGAGCGCTTCGATGGTCGGCGCGTCCGGGCCCGGTTCGGCCGGCAGCCGAGCCGTCCACTCGGCCGGGCGCACGTCGCGCCACGAGGCCTCGTCGCCCGTCCAGAGCCACTGGGCGACGGCCTCGAACGGCTCGACGCCGGCCAGATCGGCCGCGAGCTTGCCGCGGTAGCTCGGGCCGGCGGTCGTCAGCTCGGTCACGGCGGTGGTGATGCGCACGTCCACCGAGCCGGCTCGCGCCGGCCGACCGCCCGGTCGGCCCCGGCGCGCCAGGTCGTCGACCTGCCGAGCGTCGTACCGGCTGGTGCGGCCGTCGACGGCCCGACGCGGGGTGAGCAGCCCGCGGCTGGCGTAGGCGTACAACGTCTGCGGCTTCACGCCGAGACGGGCGGCGGCCTCGGCGCTGGAGATCCACAGCTGGCGGGCCATCAACGTTGATCGTAGCAATGTTGACGCTGATCAATGTTGACGCGCCACCGACGCGGGCGGAGCCTGACGACATGACCATGACGATGCACGCTCCCCGCGGCCTCGCCGGCGTGACGGTGGCCGACACCAGGATCGGTGACGTACGCGGCGACGAGGGGTTCTTCCACTACCGCCAGTACGACGCCACCGAGCTGGCCCGCCATCGCACCTACGCCGAGGTGTGCGCGCTGATCCTCGACGGCGAGCTCCCGGCCGACGGCGGCG
>JANPGL010000426.1:0-1556 GCA_031423915.1 Actinomycetes bacterium
GGCTTCACCCGCTGGGTCGACGGCCAGTTCGCACTGGGCCGACCCGAGCTCGGGCTGAGCAACTGGCAGCACGGCCGGCTGTTCGCCCGCAGCGCCGTCCTGTCGGGCGACAGCGTGTTCACGGTCCGCACACGGGCCGTCCAGTCCGACATCGACGTCCATCGCTGACCCGTCCACCACTGCCTCCAGGAGCTCCTTTGCGTCTCGTGATCGATACGGACACCGCGTCGGACGACGCCGTCGCGCTGATGCTGGCGCTCGCCGAGCCGGGGGTGACGGTGGACGCCATCACCGTCGTCGCCGGCAACGTGCCGCTTCCCCAGGCCGTCACGAACGCGCTTGTCACGTGCGACGTGATGGGCCGGCCCGACGTGCCGGTCCACGTCGGCCGGCCGGGCCCGATACTGCGACCGCTCGACACCGCCCAGGACGTGCACGGCGCGAACGGGATGGGCGGCGTGGCTCTGCCCGAGCCCAGCCGCGGGCCCGAGGCCGAGCACGCCGTCGCCGCGCTCGTGCGTCTGGCCGACGAGGCGCCCGGTGAGCGGACGCTGGTGACCCTGGGTCCATTGTCGAACATCGCCACGGCGCTCCTGCTCGACCCCGAGTTCCTCGGCAAGTGGGCCCACGTGTGGTGCATGTACGGCGTGGCCGACGCCGCCGGCAACTCGTCGCCGACGGCCGAGTACAACGTCTGGGCCGACCCGGAAGCGGCGCGGGTGGTGCTGGCCCACGCCGAACCCGGCCAGGTGACGTTCGTCGGTTGGGACGTCAGTCGGAAGTACGCGGTGATGCGCCGGGAGGACCAGGATGCCCTGACCGCCCTCGGCACGTCGCGGGCGCGCTTCGTCAACGACATCAACGCGGCCGTCAACGCCTTCTGCCTCGACATCACCGGGCTGGAGGGTTACGACCTGCCCGATCCGATCGCCATGGCCGTCGCCTTGCGACCGCAGCTCATCCTGGCGAGCGAGGACGCATCGGTCGACGTGATCTCGAACGGGCCGGGTCGGGGGACGTTGATGATCGACCGCCGGCCGGGCGCCCGCGTCGCCCCCAACGTGCGTCTCGTGACCGAGGTCGACGAGGCGGGTTTCAAAGGCATGCTCCATGACATGTGTCTGGCGGGGCCCTCGATCGACTGATCACTCATCGCGGTCGAGCGACCATTCATGGCGATGTCGATTGTGCAGGTATTCGCGCGACCGACGCGAACTCCCAGCGTCGACGACCAAGGGGTTATCGCGCCGTTTACCGTCGCGAGAGCCTCAGGTACGCTCCCAGACCGGGCGAGGGGACGACGTGATCACGCGAATCGGCTCAGTGGGAAGGGCGGACACGAGGCGCGGAGCCGCGCCCCCGATCGTGCCCGTCCGGCTCGCCGGAGGCTGCTGACGATGGCGCTCCTCCGACGCCCCCGTCCCGACGTGGGCCCCGCCCGCGCCGCCCCCGTCGTTCGTCCACCGGTTGGTCCTGCCCCGCCGGGGCGACCCCGCATCGGAGACCTCCTGCGCAGTGGCGGGGCCATCGAGGCCGCCGAGCTGACCAGCGCGCTG
>JANPGL010000427.1:0-7715 GCA_031423915.1 Actinomycetes bacterium
GGCGTGATCGGCTTGGCCGACTTCGTCGGCAGGAGCGCCTCGAACGACCTCGAGCCGGAGCAGGTCGTACGGCAGCTGACGCGCGCCGTGCTCGAGCACCACGAGAACACCCTGTCGGACGACGCCACGTTCGTGCTCCTCCAGTGGTCCGGAACCAACTGACGACCTCGACACGCGGTGTGCGTGCAAAGCCGACGCGACCTCCCAACTGCTCTGGGGTGACCGCAACATCCGTTTGAGCGACTCGGTCCGTTGTCGCCCGTGCCTCAAGCGTCGCGGGCTGCGGTGTGTCGCGCAACCTGGTCGCGCTCGCGCTCGCTCAGCTCCGCGTCGCCGGCTACTTCGATGTGCACCAGCATGTCGTCGGCCCGGGGAGACGACCGGATGAGCTCGTCCAGCTTCAGCTGGATCGCCGTCTGCTGTCGCTGCTGGGTGTGTTGGATAACGAAGAGCATGACGATCGTGACGGCACCCGTGGCCGTGGCGAACATCATCTGCCACGACGCCCGCCGGCCGGTTTCCAGGAGCATGAGCAGGAACGCAGCGACGACGGCCGTCACGGCCACCGCCGTTCCGGCCCGCGACGTCAGGTCACCCACGGCGTGGAGCAGGCGACTGGACCGGGACGTGTGGCGCGGTCCCCTCATCACCGAGCCCCGGGGGCGAGGTGAGAGGTCGCCATGGATCCCGTGGTCGCTCGACGCGACGGACTGGCGAGGTGCCTCATGACGATCGCGAGACCGAGCGCGCACATATAGGCCTTTGGGTACCCCGCCGTCGATCGGGTCAATCATGCGCCGCCCGGCTGGCCGGTGGTGGGCGCCGTCGCGGCCCCGTACTGCCTCGTGGCCCTCGAAGGCGAACCCGCCCTCGCAGCCGTTTGGGCCGCGAGCTCGCGGGTCCCGGGCAGACCAGAATGTCACTCCAAGGATCCAAGCGGGTCTGGCGCGTTCGTCTCGATCAACCCTGGCAACTCGCTCGTGTACTGGCTCTTCGGCGTCGCTGACTCGGACTCGTAACGCGTGCAACATCTGGATCAGCCGCCGATCACCGGAGTGTCCACCGGGAGCGCGCCCGATATCGACGTTCCCGACACCGCCGCGAGCCGTTGGGCCGGCACTGCACTGCGGCCCGAGCAGGTGCGCTCGGCTTCGCCCGGCGGACTTGCCGCAGCGACCACCGCTGGTGGGCGCGACGCGAGCGCCGTTCCCGCGCTGCAACCGCGCCGGGGATCGCCGGTTCTCGGGTAGTCGGTTCATGGCTGCGACATGAGCGAAGTGGTGCGGGGCGTCTTGGCGCTTCCCCGTGTGGCGTTGGCTCACGCCTCATGCCGAGGCGGGAATGCCGCGAGACGCCAGCGCTCCAGCTCGCGTTTGGCTCCTGCCGCCGTGGTCGATCACCGTGGCGGCGGGCGGTACATTGTCGATTGACTTGGGGGTCGGGTATGCGCCTGGGTTACTTCTCGTTGAACACGGCACAGGGGATTCGTCCCGACGTGCTCGCTGCGGAGCTCGAACATCGAGGCTTCGACTCGATCTGGATTCCGGAGCACAGCCACATCCCGGTCGTACGTGAACCGACCCCGGTGTTCGGTCCGGACATCCCGGATGGCTACAAGCACCTGATGGATCCATTCGTCTCGCTCGCCGTAGCTGGCGCCGCTACGTCGACGCTGCTCCTGGGTACTGGCGTCTCCATGGTCCTCGAACACGACGTGCTCGACCTTGCCTGCCGTGTCGCCACCTTGGATGTGCTGACCGGCGGCCGAGTCCGTTTCGGTGTCGGCGTCGGCTGGCTCCCGGAGGAACTCCACAACCATCGCCCCGACGTCGCGTTCCGGTCTCGCTACAGCGCGACCGCGGAACGGCTCCGAGCGCTGCGGACGGCGTGGACCGAGGACGAGGCCGAGTTCGCCGGCAGGTGGGATCGCTACGACCGGTCCTGGGTGTTCCCGAAGCCGATCCAGCGGCCGCTTCCCGTGGCCTTTGGCAGCTCTGGTCTGGTTGGGATGCGGATCGCTGCGGAACTCGCCGATGAGTGGCACCCAATCGACGTCGCTCTCGGACAGTTCGGTGGCATCGCGGAGGGCATTGAGGTGTTTCGGCGGCTGGTCACCGACGCGGGCCGGGACCCGGAGTCCGTACCGATCACGATGTACGCGTGGGGTTGGGAGCCGGGCCAACCAGCTGTTGACGCCATCGCCCGTTACGAGGACTACGGCGTCGCCCGGGTCGTCGTCTGCCCGTCGACGATGGAACGTCACAATGCTGACGTGACGATGCGCCGCCTCGACGAGTTCGCCTCACTCACCGCATAGGCCCCTTGCATGTACGCATGCCTGGACGGCAGGTGCGAGGGGCAGCGCGATTCCTGGGCACCGGCGGCGCCCCACTTCGCCGGTTCCCGGGCAGTTGATGCGACGATCCCGGCGAGCGATCTCGGGCTCCGACGGGTGATGGGTCTGTCACCACCCGTCGACGGGGCGCCCGTCCCGCGAGCGAGCCGCCGTCGGTGTGGTTCGCCGCGGCGACGAACGACGTGGTGGGCAGGCCGGTAGGGAAGCGGATCTTCACCCTGCGGTGAACGCCTTCTTCTTGAGAGCGCCGGCGATGAACGGGGCGTCCGCGTCGAACGTGCCGTGGGCCAGCAGGTGCTCGGCGGTCGCCACCACCGCACCATGGGCGATGTTCGCCAGCGAGCCGCCCACCGAGACGCGGCGAGCACCCCTTGCGGCGAGCTTCTCGACGCTGGGTCCGCCCGGCAGGAGCAGAACGTTGACCGGTGCCCCGAGCGCCGCGACCGGGCCGATCTGTTCGGCCGACCACAACATCGGGGCGTACAACACCTCCGCGCCCGCCGCGAGGTAGCCGCGCAGGCGGGCCAGGGTGTCGGCGAAGTCGTCGACACCGTGCAGGTGGTTCTCGCAGCGAGCGGTGAGCACCAGCCCGCGCTCGCCAGCCGCGGTCGCCGCAGCGCGGACGCGCTCGGAGGCTACGTCGATGGCGTCGATGCTGTTCGTCGCCGGATTCCAGTCCTCGATCGAGAACCCCGCGGCGCCGGCGTCGGCCAGCAGGTGCACCGTCTCGGCAATGCCGTCGGCGGTGTCGGCGAAGCAGCGCTCCGAGTCGACGTTGAGGGGCGGCGAGCTCGCGGCAGAGATGGCCGCCACGTGCGCCACCAGCTCGTCGCGCGTGACCTGCATGTCGTCGCGCCCGAGTGTGGCGGCGAAGCCGGCGCTCGTCGTGGCGAGCGCGGGGAAGCCGAGCGCGTCGAGCAGCCGGGCGCTGCCGATGTCGAACGGGTTGGGCATCACGAAGCAGCCCGCGGCGTGAAGGTCGCGGAATCGATCGGTGGAGGCCGTCATTACCCGATTCTTCCAGATTCCCAACGACGGCCGATCACGGCCGCCGCGTGCTGGTCGGCACCGCCGCGCGCCGGTCGACACCTACTCGAACCCGGTGGCCTCGGCGTGCCGGGCGACCCGGTACGCGTGTTCGGCCGGGCGCACCTGCTGTAGTTGATCGCGAAGAGCCCGTACTTCACAGCCCCGACCCCATAGAGCGAGACGCCCAGAACCCGCTCGATTCAGTGGTCGCGACCCGAACTCGCCAACCTGTCACTGCGCCATCGTGAGCGACCGCTGGCCCAACTCCTGAGGCAGAAGCTGATCTCGGGTGCGAAGCGCGCCACGGTTCGCCGGATCCCGAGCGGTCTTGCGTGTCCTGGGCACGGGTGATCCCGAGCGGTTGCGATAGTCGGCGGGCGCTTGGGACGCGGCGACCAAGGACGAGCGCCGATCGCCGACCGGCGATGGATGTGCTCGGTTAGGTGCCGGTTAGGCCGGTGGGTTATCGGCGACGCGGACCCAGTGGTGTACCTCGGGACACTGCGCGCTGCCGCCATCGACAGCGGCCTCCCCGCCGGTCGCTGAGCCGCGTTCCAGCCCTCCGAGGCCCAGGAGGGTGCCAGCGATACCGGTGACGTAGGCGCCCGACGTCTTGGTAATCAGCGACCCGTCGACGACCGGCGACGCCGCCGCCATGAGCCACACGAAGTGCTGGCTTCCCGACCGCGACGCGGCCATGCCCCCACCGAGCGGCACGGCTACCGCGCCGTCGTGCTGCTACCCACGTCGCAGCGCCCCAGCGCGGCACGACGACACTTGGCGTTCACGTCGTGCAGTGGCTCGCGTCCGTGTCGTGCTCGGCGGGGTCGCTCATCGGTCCGCGGAACATCTGGATCCACCCGAGCTCAGCCATGCAGTCGAGGAACGCCAGGTCACGGGCATCGGTAACACTGGCCAACACCAACGATCGACACGCGTTCCACGCCGTAGCGGCGACACCGTCGGGGTAAGGCTGCTGATCGGGCGGTGTGGCGCCCGCTTGGGTGGTCGCCGGTTTCGGGGCCATGTCGCTCGGACCCATCGAGGCCGGATCGGGCAGGTTGAGTCCCTGGGCACGCAGACAAGCGAGGAGCCCGGCCGGATCGCGCGTTTCGCCGCTTGACGCTGGCGGGCCCGGCACGATCAGCTGGCCGAGCGTCGAGCCGTCGCGGCGAGAGACGGTGAACGTCCGCCCGCCAGCGCTCGCCGGGTCGACGTCCGGGTCGAGGATCAGGACGCGCGTACCCTCTCGCGTCGGGAACGCTGGCACCATCAGGTTGCGCTCGGTCCGAACCTCGATGGCGTCGATCAACCACGACGATGGCACGGCAAACAGGTAGTAGCCGCCGAACCCGGTCCACGCCGCGGCGCGGACGATGGCCGGAGTGGCATCGGGCTCGACGGTCAGATCGAGCCGGATCCGGCCCGCAAGACCACCCTCCAAGCACAACCCTGTGCCATCGGCCGATTCCGACACCCGCAGCTCGCCCGCCGCCGAGCCGAACGCGCCGAGCACCGGGCCGTCACACCCCGACGTCACCGACGTGGGCGAGGCCGCAGCCACGGACGTCGTGGCCTCGAGCGCGCTGGTCACGACAGGCGCGAGGGCGGCCGTGAAGGCAGCGGTTCCCGAAGGTGCGGGCGTCGACGGCCTTGTCTCGCTCCCCGCCTCCGAACCGCACGACGCGACCGCAGCCACTGACGCCACCGCCACCCGGCAACGACACAGCCATCGCGCACGCACGGCGCACCTCCGTCTTGTCCCTGCACGCAGCCTGCCCCTGCACCCGCGGACCCGGCAGAGGCCAACGACCCCACCGACCCTGTTCCCGGCGTGCTGCAGCCGGCAGGAGTGTTCCGCATCACAGCACCCCATCCATCCGGCCGGGGTTGCCGAAGTAGTGGTCCTCGGCCGTCGACCACCGGGTTTCCCAGTCGGTCCGGTACTCGTCACCCTCGCGTTCCAGGAGCTGGTGACGACGCACCTCGGTCGGTACGTCGAGCAGGACGTGCGGATCGAGGAGGTCGTGCAGTTCAGGGCGGGCGCTGTAGGCGCCTTCGAGCATCACGACCGGTGCGACCACCAACCGGATCGGATCCGGTCGACGGGGCAGGCGGTCGGAATCCCGGTGCTCGGCGTCCGGACACACGAGATCGCGAAGATGAGGCGGCCGCCCCGCCCGCCCTCAGCGTCTCGATCCGCCTGCTTCGTCGAGCCGGTCTCGCGAGAGCATGGAGGACATCGGCTCTGGCGGGCCGCGCGCTGTCACACGATGATGGAATCGAGACGGCCGAGTAGGGGACTGTCGCGTCGTGGAGGTAGTTGGTGATGATGACTCGTCGATCACAGTGGCTGGCCATGCTGGCGGTCCTGCCGATCGGGGCGTTCGTCGGGTGCGGTGGTGACGGTTCCACACCCTCCGACACGACCACCCCGACCGGGATCGCGAACCCGGCTTCTGTCTACTGCGAGAAGCAGGGCGGAACCGTGGAACTCGTGGATGAGTCCGACGGGCAGCGCGGCTACTGCAACCTGCCCGACGGGACACGGATCGAGGAGTGGGAGTACTACCGCTCGCAGACCGGCGTCACCACGCAACCTTGATACCGAGGACTGAAGATCGTCAGAACAGGCGACTAGAACGGCGGCGGTCCCGCTGCAACGGTGGAAACGGTCAGTTCTGTCGATCAGATGCTGCGAGTGCAAGGAGCGTGATCGCCGTGACCGCGCCGACGACGTGGACGATGACCCTCGTCTTTACCGACGACGAAGATGAGGACAAGAGCCGAGCCGACGCGTTACTCGGCGACGCTCCGTTCACCCGCCCGGCGTGGTGGGGACGGGCCCGTCGAGGCCCGCGCCATTCCGACGTGCTCTGCGTCGGGGAAGCCATCGCGGCGGCGCGTGCGCGGTCGGATCTGTCGCAGCGCCGGCTCGATGAGGCCGCCCGCCCGATCGGGATGTGGGAGGGGCATCCGGTCCGCCTGCACCGATGAGCGCGCCCGCGGCGGTCCCACCGGGATCGGCCGGCCGTCGAGCCCGCCCGCAGGCTGCGCAACGGTGGGTTCGCCGCGCCTCAACCGCCTTAGCCATGGCAGCGCTCGGGGTGGCCATCGTGGTCCATCGCGATACCGTCGCGGAGGGGTTGAGCCTGGCGAGATCGGTGTCGGCGGTCAGCCTGATGCCGCTCGTGGCGGCGTGGTTGTTCCTGTCGGGGTGTCGGGCATGGACGGTCGCGATCTCGCTGCGCGGCCTCGGGATCGGGCGTGCCCTGTTCGTCACCGAGTCGGTCGCCGGCCTCGAGAACGCGCTGCCCGGCGGCATCGTCCTGGCCCAGGGCCTGCGAGTCGCCATGTGCACGTCGTGGGGCGCTGACCTCGGCATGATCGCACTTTCGATGCTGGCAACCGGGACGGTGACCGTGGTGTGCTACTGGGCGCTTCCGATGCTCGCCGTCATCCCCAGGATCATCGACGGCGCCGCCGGTTGGGTCGAAGTAATCGTTCTGGCCACCGGAATGGCCCTGATCAGTACCGTGACTCTGCTCTGGATCGGCATGCTGCGATCATCCCGGCGGGTCGATCGCCTCGCCGGATGGTTGACCAGATGGGCGTCGCAACTCGCCGACCGATTCCCGGCACTGATGCCGACCGACCACGACATCGACCTCGACCTCTTCCGACGACGCGCCCGGATCCTATGGAGACGACGAGCCGTTGGGTTGTTGTTGACCGACGCCGGCTACCAGGTCGGTCTCTTCCTGCTGTTCCTGTCGGCCGTGGACGCCGTTGGCGCCGGAACCGTGTCAGCACCCGACGCCGTGCGCGCGTTCGCCCTCGTTCGAGTGGCGACGTGGCTCATTCCGGTGCCCGGTGGCCTGGGCGCCGTCGATGCCGGTCTGGCCGTCGCGCTGGTGGCCGCCGGTGCAGAACAGCCGTCGGCGGTGGCCACGGTGGTCCTGTTCCGCACGTTCAGCTACGTGGCGCCCATGGTCACCGGTCTCGTCGCCGTCGTGGGGTGGCGCATCGATCCACGGTTGCGGAGCGGTGACCGCCTTTGACGAGCGGCGTCCGCCGTGGTCGACCGCCGCCCCAGTTCCGAGCGCCGCCGTTGCCCGAGATCGCCGTTTCTGGTGCGGTCGGGTCGGGCGTGATGCAGCGCGTTGCCGAGTGCCAGAGCACCGCCATGACGCTCAGCTCGCGCTGGCCGGGTGACCGGTAGAGCCAGCCACCGATCGTCCATCAGACCCCGGGCGTCGGCTGTGCCGTCGCGGGCGGTCGGATCGCTAGCATCGCGGTGTCGGGCGACATGAGGGTGGCAGCGTTGGAT
>JANPGL010000428.1:0-8421 GCA_031423915.1 Actinomycetes bacterium
GCCCACGAACACGCTGGTGGCAACGGGCATGCCTGCCGCCACCGCACGCTGCACCTCGACGACCACAGCGTCGACGTAGACATCGACGAGATGCATGCGGTCGGTCCACGTGGCGAACGCGCAGTAGTCGCACCGCTTCGCACAGAAAGGCACGTGCACGTACACGCCGAACGCTTCGCTCACACCTTCAGGCTAGGGCGCCGGACCGGCAGCCGCCGGGGCCGTGGGGCCCGGGCGGCCGAGGCCGTCCACGATGCGTCCGATCGAACCGGAAGGCGGGACCTTCCCCGTTCGATGTCACCCCTGGCGCTGGAAGCGCAGGCCGAGCTCGTCGAGCTTGACCGGCGTCTGCTCTGCAGTCGTGTCCAGGATGCACGCGATGGCGCGCATGTCGTCGTTGCGGATCGTGATGACCCGCCCGTTGAAGTCCTGGCGCTGCACCTGGATCATGCGCAGGTAGCGACCGAGCATCCGGAACTCCGGACCGCGCAGCTCCTCGAGCCGGGTGAGATCGATGGCGATCTTCACCGGCACGCTCTCGCCGCGGCTGCCCGCCTCGCCGCCCTCGCCCGCGAAGGCGGGGCCGTCGTCGGCCGGCAGCAGCTGGTCGACGGGCACGTTGTAGAACCGGGCCAGGCGCTGGAGGCGCGGCACCGAGATGGCGCGCTCGCCACGCTCGTAGGCGCCCAGCACCGACGCCTTGAACTCCTGCCGTGAGGTCGACTCGACCTCCTGCAGCGAAAGGCGCTTCTGGCGCCGGATGGCACGCAGACGCTCACCCACACGGCGACCGTACGGCGTGATCGCCAGTTCGTCGCTCATCACTTCTTCATCCATGATCTCCGCCAATCAAGGTTTGTCCATCGGGAACACCGCCACCGTATGTGTGGGTCGCCGCGTGAGCAGTCACGCTGTGCGGCCTTGACCAAATCAAGACCGCGCTGGGTGACCAACATAGGTGCGAACTCCTGGTCAGTGAGGTTTTGGTAGATGCCGGGTTGGTTACGTCGTATAAGGGATAACCAAGGCACTCCGGATTGCGGCGACGAACACACCCGCCGTGATCGCCGCTGTCTCGGAACGTAGGATCTGGTCGCCGATCCGCACCCTCGGGAGCGGGCTGTCATCTTCGGTGTCACTCCAACCACCCTCCGGGCCGACGAGGAGCGTGGTGTAGCGGGCGCTCGGCGGCTCGCCGTCGGGCACGCAACGGCCGACATCGCCGCCCGAGAAGGCGGCGAACGGTGTGAGGGGTGCCACCTCCGGCAGCCACAGTCGACGCGACTGCATGGCGGCTTCGCGCGCCACCCTCACCAGACGCTCACGCTGACGCGCCGCCCGGTCGGGGTCCCATCGCACCACGCAGCGGTCGGCCAGCATGGGCACGATGCGGTCGATGCCCAGCTCGGTGAGCTTCTGCACCACGAGCTCGTTGCGATCGCCCTTCAGGATCCCGAAGGCCACCGACAGCGGCGTCGGCTCGGGCTCCGTCAGGACGTCGCTCACGGGGTCGACCGAGGTACCCATGCGCACCCACCGCCAGCGCCCTCTCCCGTCGCTGACCGTCACCAGTTCGCCGGGGCGCAGGCGGAGGACACGTTCCAGGTGATGCCGGTCGTCGGCACCGATGAGCGGCGCCTCGATGTCGTCGACGAACACGTGAGCCGCGCTCGAGCGACGGTGAGCCGGCAGCGCCGGCTCGGTCATCGGAAGGCCGACTTGATCCGCCCCAGCAGGCCCTGGTCGGGCGAGCCCACGGTCTCACCGCGCTCCTCGGCGAACCGACGCAGCAGGTCCTCCTCGGCTTTCGAGAGCTTCGTCGGCACGTCGACCTCGACGAGGACGCGCAGGTCGCCCCGCCCGCGTCCTTGCACGTGCGGAACGCCGCGGCCCCGCAGGCGGAACTCGCGACCGTGCTGGGTGCCGGCCGGCACCACCAGGTCCTCCGTGCCGTCGAGCGTCTCGAAGCGCAGGTGGGTGCCGAGCGACGCCTGGGCGATCGACACGGGCAGGCGTGCCACCAGGTCGTCGCCCTCACGCCGGAAGCGCTCGTGCGGCCGCACCTTGAGGTGCACGTACAGGTCGCCGGCGCCGCCCCCGCGCTGGCCCACGGCGCCTTTGCCCGAGAGCCGTAGCGTCGAGCCGTTGTCGACCCCGGCCGGCACGTCGATCGAGAACGTCGGTTCCTCGATGCGCCGCCCGTCGCCGTTGCACGACATGCAGGGCGTCACGATGATGTGTCCGGCGCCGCCGCACCGGGGGCACGGGCCGGCGGTCACCATCTGACCCAGCAGGCTTTGGCGCACGCGCCGCACCTGCCCCGTCCCACTGCACTCCACGCAGGTCACCGGCTGGGTCCCCATGCCCGCGCCGGAACCGGAACAATCGCCGCACGTCACCCAGGTGCGCACCTTGACCGGCAGCACCGAACCGAACACGGCCGCCTCGAACTCGAGTTCGGCCACGACCTCCAGATCCTGGCCGCGGGGCGGGCCGGACGGACCC
The DNA here is from genome assembly GCA_031423915.1 of Actinomycetes bacterium. GTDB lineage: Bacteria > Actinomycetota > Acidimicrobiia > Acidimicrobiales > Ilumatobacteraceae > JANMAT01. The sequence continues at coordinate 2,506 of JANPGL010000428.1, forward strand.
GAACGGCCGCCGAAGGGCGAGCCGCCTCCGCCACCGAAGAACGCCTCGAAGATGTCGCCCAGCCCACTGGTGAACATGTCGCCGGCGTTGCCCGACGACGCGGCGCTGCTGCCGACCCCGGCCTCCCCGAAGCGGTCGTACCGGGCCCGGGTCGTCTGATCGCTCAGCACCTCGTAGGCCTGGGCGACCTCCTTGAACTTCTCGGCTGCCGCCGGGTCGTCGGGGTTCGCGTCGGGGTGCAGCTCGCGGGCCCGCTTGCGATAGGCCTTCTTGAGCTCCTCGGCCGAGGCGTCGCGCGTCACTCCGAGCAGGGCGTAGTAGTCGGCCACGGCGGGTCAGCTTTCCACTTCGGCCAGCCGAGCGCCGAGCTGCTCGCTGACCATCTCCACCGCGGCGAGGGCGTGGGGGTAGTTCATGCGCGTCGGTCCGAGCACCCCCACGGTGCCCACCGTCTCGCCGTCGACGATGTAGGGGGCGACCACCACGGAGCACGCCGCGAGCGGTTCCACGCCGTGCTCTGCCCCGATGGCCACCGTCAGGCCGCGACCCAGCACGTCCTTCAGGAGCGACACGACGACGTACTGCTGCTCGAGGGTCGCCAGCACGTTGCGTACCACCTCGACGGCGTCGAACGCCTGGGCCATCCGAGCGGCACCCCCGACGTACAGCGGCGCCTCACCCTCGCCCGTGCGCTCCGCCATCGCGCTCATCGCGCGGGTACACAGGTCGTCGACGGTGACGTCGCCGCTCGGGCCCGGCGGCGGCGCGCTGGCCAGGGAACGGTTGTGGAAGTGGACGTTGAGGTGCGACGTGGCGCCGGCCAGGCGGGCATCGGACGAGTCCTCGGGCAGGTCGAACGTCTCGTTCACCACGGACCCGTTCGACAGGACCATCACGATCGTCGCCATCCGGCTCGACAACCCCACGAGTTGGACGCTGCGCACCGTGGTGGTCTCGGCGTTCGGGCCCACCACGATGGCGGCGTAGTCGGTCAGGCGCAAGAGCAGCCGGCTCGACTCGGAGAGCATCTGCTCGACGGCTCGGTGGGTGGACGTGAAGAACTCGTGGACCTCCTGCGACCGCGCGGCATCGAGGTGCCCGCGCGACGTGAGGTGGTCGACGAAGTAGCGGTAGCCCTTGTCGGTCGGGATGCGTCCGGCCGAGGTGTGCGGCTGGGTGAGGAAGCCCTCCTGCTCGAGGACCGCCATCTCGTTGCGGATGGTGGCCGACGACACGCGCACCTCCGGCGAGCGCGCCACGTGGCTCGACCCGACGGGCTGCGCCGTCTCGATGTACTCCTTGACCACGGCCCGCAGGATGGCCGTCTTCCGCTCGTCCAACATCACGCCGACACCTCCCCACCCGAACAGGTCGGTTGGCACTCGATCCTACCGACTGCCAGCGCGAACCCGGCGATCCGACGCTCGGACCAGCGACGGGACGGACCGCCGAGACGCCAGACGGGTCACGCCGGCGAAGTGGCGGCGTACCGCGCCAGCGCTTCGGCCCGCTCGGTGGCGTGATCGACCATCGGGGGCGGGTAGCCGGGCGGTGACCCCTGCCGGGCGGCCCACGGGGCGTGGACCGCGCGGTCGGGAAGGGCGGCCAGCTCGGGGACCCAGCGGCGCACGTACTCCCCCGTCGGGTCGAAGCGCTCGGCCTGCCCCACCGGGTTGAACACGCGGAAGTAGGGCGCGGCGTCGGTGCCCGTGCCGGCGGTCCACTGCCAGCCGTGGCTGTTCGACGCCAGATCGCCGTCGACGAGGTAGCGCAGGAAGTGCGCCGCGCCCCACTGCCAGGGCAGGTGCAGGTCCTTCACCAGGAAGCTGGCCACGATCATGCGCACCCGGTTGTGCACCCATCCTTCGCCGCGAAGCTGACGCATGCCCGCGTCGACGATCGGGTAGCCGGTCGTGCCCGTGGCCCAACGCGCGAACCGGGCGCGTGCCGCAGCGTCGGTGTCGACCACCATGGCGTCCATGCGTCGCTGCAGGTTGGTCCATGCCGACGCAGGCCGGTGGTGCAGCACGTCGGCGTAGAAGTCCCTCCAGGCGAGCTCCGAGCGGAAGGTGGCCGGGCCGCGGCCATCGCCGAGGCCGTCGAGGACCTGGCGGGGGTGCAGGACCCCGAAGCGCAGGTGTGGCGACAACCGGCTGGTCCCCTCGACCGACGGAACGTTGCGTCGGTCGGCGTAGTCGCGCACGTCGTCCGCCAGGAACGCCTCGAGCCGAGCGTGGGCGGCGTGCTCGCCCGCCGCAGGCAGGTCGGCCTCGACCGTGGGGGCGGGCGGGTACCCGTCGCACCGCACGTCGGGCGCGCCCCTCCAACCGACGGAGGGCGGCGACGTCGGACGGTCCCAGCCGTGCGCCTCCCAGGCTCGACGGAACGGCGTGAACACGGCGAAGCCGCGCCGCTCGCCCGGCTTGAGCGAGCCGGGCGCCAGCGTGCCGGGGGCCACGGCGTAGTTCGAACCGACCAGCTCGAGCCGTCGGCCGTCGGCGGCGAGCCCGGCGGCCACGACCTGGTCGCGCCGACGACCGTACGGCCCGTCGTCGTTGGTGGCGACCACCAGTCTCGCCCCGACCTCGGCCGCCAGCGCCGGCACCGCGCTCGCCGGGTCACCATGGCGCAGCACGAGCGCACCGCCCATCGACGCGTCGAGCGCCCTCAGTGTGGCCACCAGGAACGCCTGACGCACCGCACCGGCGCGGGCGAACGCGGGGTCGACGACGAACAGGGGCACCACCTCGCCCGACGACGCCGCCGCCGCCAGGGCCGGGTGATCGGCGAGGCGCAGATCTCGGCGGAACCAGCACACCACGGGGGACGGCACGGGCCGAGCATGCCCGGCGCGCGTGCACGGCGTCGGATCGGAGCGGCCCGGGACCTCCTCTCAAGACTTCGTCAAGACGTCCGCGGACCATCTGGGCATCGTCTCGGTCCGCTCCCCTGTAAGGCCTGCTCAGCGGGCCCTTGAGGCGATCCGGACGGCTTCAATACGCAATCGAGAGGGTGGCGGCCCGGGACCTAAAGACTCCGTCTCGCACCGCCGATAGGCCAGGCGTGCCCGTTCTGACCACCACCCTGGAGCGTCCTCCGTCCGCCATGTCGGCGTCGGCCGTCGCCCCGGCGAGCGAACGCCTGGTCGACCTCGAGCACGTGTTCTCCCGCATGCGCACCGCCATCGCCGTTCGTGCGGCCGGCCGCCCGGCCGAGGCCGGCATCGTCCGCTTCCCCGCCGCCGTCGTGACCCGACGGGCGTGGGCGGCCGAGGTCTCCCACGAGCCCGGGCTCTTCCCCGTCGGACGCACGTGGGTGGCCTACCGGGTGCGTGTCGGCGCCGACGACGGCGTCCGCAACGGCTGGTCCGTCGAGGCCGAGGGCCGCTTCTGCATCGTCGTCGGTGACGACGGCACGGTCGACGTCCCGTCCGCCGAGTGGCGCTTCCGCGACTCCGACGGCGACGACATCGACCCGATCGACGTGCCCTGGCGCTACCAGCTCCCCCGATCGGTGCTGGTCCCCCGTCTCAGCGGGCCGCGTCTGCAGCGCTCGATCAACCGGCTGCTCTACGACGGCGAGTCGGCTCGCAGCGACCTGATCGCCACGCAGCGCGGACTCGTCCACAAGGTCGTCGCCCAGTACCGCCGACATCTCGAAGCCGAGGCGTGCGCACTCGATGTCGAGGACCTCGAGCAGGTCGGGCTCCAGCGCATCCTCGAGCTGGCCGAGCGTCGCTACGCCGGCGCCGCCGAAGACCGGCCGCAGACCGCAGCCTGGTCCAAGGTGGCCATGCGCGAGGTCGGCAACGCAGTGAAGGCCGAGATCGCCGCGGTCACGGGCATCTCGGTCGAGTTCCGTCAGCTGCTGACCTGGTTCCGCATGCACCCGCACGACCGCAACCGCCTCACGGCGGACGTGGCGGCCGACATGGCCTTCGCCGCGGGGGTCACGCGCCTGGTGCAGGCGCACCGCGCCGTCGACCGCATCGCCGGAGCGGCCCTGCTCGAGGCCATGCTGGCCGACGGACGGGCTTCGTACATCGGCCCTGGCGACGACCAGGCCGCCAAGGCCGCGGCTCGCGCCGCCGGCCAGTTCGTGGTGGCGCCCCGCTCCTCGCTCGCCGAGATCGAACGGGCGCAACGCCACAGCGACCAGCCGCCGCTGACCCTCGACGGTCGCGCCGGAAGCGAGTCGGACACCACCATGGCCGACCTCGTGCTGGTGGACAACGATCGGGGCTTCGCCCATGTCGACGTGGACCTCTTCCTCGAGCGTCTCTTCGCCGACGCGGGCCTGACGCAGCTCGAAGCCGACGTCTGGAGCGCCCGCACGGGCGTGCACGGCGTAGCCGACGAGCTGCCCGAGATCGCCGCAGACCTGGGGCTGGACGGACGGGCCGAGGCCCGCGCCGCCCTGCGCCGGGCCTGGCGAAAGCTGAGCTCGGTGGGTGACGAGCTCCGTCGGGCAGTCGCCTGACGCATCGGCCCACGAATTCTCGGCGCAGCCCTTGAACGCTGCGCTGGTGGGCCGACACCCCCGCTGCCGGAGGGAACCGGCACCCCAGACCGAAAGGTCTGTGGACCTACACGGAGGTAACACACCACATGCGTATCAACGCCAACATCGCCGCCATCAACGCCTCGCGCAACCTGATGGTGAGCAACAACAGCATGAGCAAGTCGCTCGAGAAGCTGTCGTCCGGCTACCGCGTGAACCGCGCCGCCGATGACGCGGCCGGCCTGTCCATCTCGGAAGGCCTGCGGGCCGAGATCCGGGGCAACACCCAGGCCCAGCGCAACGCCCAGGATGGCATCAGCTACATCCAGACGACGGAAGGTGCGCTCACCGAGGTTCACAGCATGCTTCAGCGTGTGCGTGAGCTCGCCGTCCAGGCCGCCAACGGCGGCACGGGCGACAACGGCGTGGCCGAGCAGGCCGAGACGGACTCGCTGCTGGCGGAGATCAAGGACATCGGCACCCGCACGACGTTCTCGAACAACCCCGTCTTCGCCGATTACTCGACGTCGGCGCTGTCGTTCCAGGTCGGCGCCCACGCCAGCGACACGCTGACGGCGCTGAACACGGACTTCACGCTCGACCCGAGCGGCTCGGCCGGTGTGTTCGGCACGTCCGGTCTGTCGGTGAGCCTGACCTCGACCTCGGGCGCCCAGACGGCCCTCGCCGACATCGATGCGGCCATCGCGTCCGTGTCGACGGCCCGTGGCACGCTCGGTGCGGTGCAGAACCGCCTCGAGCACACCGTCGCCAACCTCGGCGTCGCGGTGGAGAACCTGACCGCTTCGGAGAGCCGTATCCGTGACGTGGACATGGCGACCGAGATGGTCAACTTCACCCGGTCGCAGATCCTGAGCCAGGCCGGCACCTCCATGCTGGCCCAGGCCAACCAGGCGCCGCAGAGCATCCTCACCCTCCTGCGGGGCTGATCTCGCCGGACGCGGTACAGACGTGACCGGTGCCCCGCCCACGCGAGTGGGCGGGGCACGGGTCGTCAACGATCGAGGGGATGAAGGGTCATGCCTCAAATTTCGAACACGATGGACACGGCGTCGCTGGTCAGCCAGCTCATGGCCGTGGAACGGATCCCGCAGGACCAGCTCCGCACGCGGGTGTCGTCGCTTCAGTCGCGCCAGAATGCGTGGTCGCAGCTCGGCTCACAGGTCACTTCGCTCCAGACGGCCGCAGAGGCCCTGGCGCCCCTCGGCGCCGTGGGCAAGCTCATGGCGGCGACGTCGAGCAACGATGCGGCCGTCGGCATCCGGGTCACCGGCGTGGCGAGCCCGTCCTCGACGGACGTCGAGGTGCTCAACCTGGCCACCACGCACTCGGTGGTCAGCACGGACACCTTCGCCAGCGCGACAGCCGTCGACACCCGCGTGCGGAGCTGGTCCTGCG
>JANPGL010000429.1:0-1507 GCA_031423915.1 Actinomycetes bacterium
GTTGGCCCGCACGGCGGCGAGAACCAGTGTTCGGCCGGCGGGTGTGAGTTCGAACCGGTCGGTCTTCCACGCGTCCTCGTCGTCGAGGACACCCAACAGGCGCAGCACCGCCATGCCGGACGCGGCGGCGCCGGCCACCTGGTGCTCGTTCGGGTGTGTGCCGTTCGTGGACACGGTCCAACCGGCCTCGGCCAGCGCGATCGTCGCCGTGAGGATGGCGTCGCGCCGCGGGCAGGGTCCGTGGGTGGCGAGCGCGGTGAGCATGACGGTCTCGAACGCGGCCCGGTCGGACGGTCGGCGGCCGGGCAGCCGCGCGGTGACACGACGCCACACGTCACTGGTCCGCCGGTAGGAGTTGATCCCGGCGACGGTGAGCATCAGGTGGTCGCCTTCGCGTTGTGCCAACCGGCACCCGGTCACGAGCTCCCGCAACGTGGCGAGTTCGGGGAACTCGGCTTCGCTACGCGGAAGCGAACCACCGTAGGTCCACCAGTCGCGTTCACGGGCGACCATGTGGACGAACGATCGTTCCAGCCAGCCCTTCGGCGTGAACTTCACTCCGCCGGCCGAGATGCGTTCGCAGAACCAGAGCACCGGTTCGAGTACCTCGGCTGCGTCGGCCGGTATCGGCACGGGATGCAACAGCCGGTTGGCGACCGCCCCGCGCAAGCGGGACATGGTCGATGATCGGCGGCCGCCCTCGATCCAACTTCCTCGACGTCGCCGGCTTCCTCCGCCGCTACCGCCGCCATGATCTCGAAGCGTTCGCGGCCGCCAAGGATCTCGGCTTCAACCGGAGCGTGCTCGCCGACGCCTTCGGTGTCCTGCCCGGCATCCGACGCGACCGCTTCGACGTCGACGACCACTTACGTCGAGCTGCTAAGAACGTTCGGTTTCGTGGCGCGCCGACCTCGCGGCGGACCGTCGTGAGGGTGCGCGGTGAGCGGCCGCCACACGGCACTGGCGGCCGCGGCGCTCGCTCAGAGGCGCGGGCCGAGCGCTTCCACTCGCGACGAGATCGAGCGACACCTCGCCCTCGGCCAACTCGTCCACGACCTGCGCGTTCAAGGTGGCCTCAGCCAACGCGAACTCGCTGAGCGCATGGGCACCTCGCCGTCCGTCATCTCCCGCATCGAAGAAGGGGCCGGAGCCCGCAACCGACTGGACACCCCTCGCCCGCATCGCCACCGCACGGGGCCGCCACCTCGTCGTGTCGTTACCGACCGACGTCCCCGCCGACTCCACGGACTCCATCACGCTGGCCTGAGCCGACGCCGCAGCCTGCGTCGGCCGCCCAGCCGATGTGTACCGCGTGCGTCAGCAGCCGGCCTGCGAGCGCGATCGATTGCGAGCCACGATCGCCTCGATGACGTTGTCCTCGACGACCTGCGCCGGTGAAACGCCTCGTGATCAACCGCCGGCCCGGCGCTCCGCCCCGAGACGGAACGCTTCGGCCAGCACCTCGGACCGGAACGGCTCGGGCACGTCGCCCCACGACGTCGCGACT
>JANPGL010000430.1:0-4266 GCA_031423915.1 Actinomycetes bacterium
GCCGTCGTCGGCGGGCCCGGGTAGGGCAGCGCGTACGGCGGCGGTGGCGGCGGCGACTGGCCCGACGCCCGGTCGGCCGCTGCTGCCGCCGTCGTGGCCGCGGCGGCGGCGGTCGGGCGTCCCGCCGTCGTCGTGGCCGACGCGGCCGCCGTGGTGGCGCTCGCCCCGCTCGACGATCGTTCGTTGGCGGCGCGGCTGGTGTCGCCGCCGACGATGCCGATGGTGGTGGCGCTGGAACCCGACTCGTGGGCGGACGACGCACAGGCGCCGAGCGCCGAGGTGGCCAGCACCGCCGCCAGGGCGCGACGAAGCAGGGTGGTACGACGGAGCATTGGTTCCCTCCGGGGGCTCGACGTTGGACGCACGTCCGACGGATGCCGCGGCGCTTCCGGTTCCCGGTGTCGTGGATCCGTCACCGAACCGTCACGACACACCACCACCTAAGCTCCGGCGCACGGCCGACCGGGGGGACGACATGACCGACGACATCGATGCACTTCGCCGTGAGGTGGCCGAGCTGCGGCGGGCCGTCGCCCGCCTGGAGGCAAAGGAGGAGGCGGTCGCCGTGTTCAACCGCTACCTCTACTCGATGGACCTCGATCGGGCCGACGAGGTGCTGGCGGTCTTCGCTCCCGACGCCGTGCTCAACGTCCTCAACTTCCCGCCCGGGTCGCAGAAGGACCTGCACCTGCACGGGCACGACGAGATCCGCCCGCTCTACGCCCGCCACGCCGAGGGCGAAACACCCGCCGTCAAAGGTGGCCACCACTCCGCCAACCGTGCGGTCGACGTGGCACCCGACGCCAACAGCGCGCAGATCTCGGCCTACTTCATGACGTCGACCGAGGGCTGCGGCTACGTGCAGGGCGGCCAGTACCAGCTGCGCGTCGAGCGACGCGCCGAAGGCTGGCAGGTGGCCGAGATGAACATCATCTCGGGCTGGGGGTGGGCCGCGGGCGAGGCCCGCAAGCTCACCACGTCGGTGCCCGCCGAGCGGGCCTGGCGCGAGGGCCGCCCGGCGGTCTACACGCCGAGCGTGTGAGCCGGGCGGCTCACTGGCCGCCCGACACCACGATGTTCTGACCGGTCACCCACGAGCCCGCCGGCGACGCCAGCCACACGCACGCCGCGGCGATGTCGGTGGGCGTGCCGAGCCGGCGGATCGGGATCATCTTCGCGATGGCCGGCAGCATCTCCTCGGTGATGCCGCCGATCGTGAACGTCGACTCGGTGGGCACGTTGCCGGGCGACACGGCGTTGGCGCGGATGCCCTTCGGACCGAGCTCGGTGGCGAGCGTGACGGTGAGGCTGTTCATGCCCGCCTTGGCCGCGCCGTAGGCGGCGAAGTTCACCGCGGCGCGCAGGCTGGCGATGGACGAGATGCCGATGATCGACGAGCCGGGCTGCATGATCTTGGCGCAGGCGCTGGCCGCCAGGAAGTGGGGCCGCAGGTTCAGGGCGAGCTGGGCGTCCCAGTGCCAGGCCGGGAAGTCCTCGAACGCGAACTTGCCGGGATGGTCGGACGTGCCGGCGTTGGACACCCAGCAGTCGACGCCGCCGAGCTCGGTGGTGGCGGCCTCGATGAGGCGGGGCACCGTCTCGTCGTTCGTGATGTCGGCGACGACCTTGATGGCGCGCCGACCGCGCTCGGCGATGCGCGCGCACACCTCGTCGAGCTCGTTCTCGCGGCGGGCCGTCACGACGACGTCGGCGCCGGCGTCGGCCATGCCGAGCGCGATGCCGCGGCCGATGCCGCGTCCCGCCCCGGTGACGACGACGGCGGCGCCGTCGAGCCGGAAGAGCTTCATCAGATCGGCGTCGGCCGGGTCCTTGGGCGTGGTGGTGGGCTGGTTCGGCACGGTTCCCCCTCGGTGCGTTCGCCCCCGGTTGTACACCACGGCACCGGCGCCATCGAACTGGCCACGCGTGCGCGGCCCGACCGGCTCCCGCGCATCAGATGCGACAAACCCCTGGCGGGTGCTGGGTTGGTCGCAACAAATGCGTCGAGAGCGGGTCGGTCAGCCGGCGAGGAACCGGGCCAGGGTTTCGACGACCAGTCGGTGGTCGTCGGCCTGCGGCAGCCCCGACACCGTGACCACGCCGACGGGGCCGACGTCGCGCACGATGATCGGGAACGCCCCTCCGTGCCCGGCGAAGTCGCGGCCGTCGACCTCGTAGGCCTCGGCCAGGGTGCGGCCCTTGGCGGCCACCGAACGGCCCATGTAGTACGAGCTGTGACCGAAGTGCTCGACGACGCGGGCCTTGCGGCTGACCCACCGGTCGTTGTCGGCGGAGGTGCCGGGCAGCGCGGCGTGGAACAGCTGCTGCGGGCCGCGACGGATGTCGATGGTGACCCCGGCGCCCTCGGCCTGGGCGGCCTCCACCAACGCCAGCCCGAGCGCCAGCGCATCGTCGTTGGTGAATCGGTCGAACACGAGCCGCGCCTCGTCGTCGAGCAGTCGGGCCAGCAGGTCGTCCTCGTCGGTCATGGGCGCCAGTGTGCCGGACGCACCGGCGCTCAGGTGCGCTCGGTCGCCGCGGGGGTGGAGCGCAGCAGCAGGAAGCCGAGGATGCCGGCCACGAGGCTGCCGCCCAGGACGCCGATCTTGGCCGACGACGTGAAGGCCGCGTCGTCGAAGCTCAACGTGGCGACGAACAGCGCCACCGTGAAGCCGATGCCGGCGGTGACCGCCAGCCCGAACGCGTGACGCCACGTCGTACCGGCCGGCAGCTTGCCCAAGCCGAGGCGCACGGCCAGCCACGAGAACGAGAACACGCCGATCGTCTTGCCGAGCACCAAGCCGAGGCCGACGCCGAGGGCGATGCGGCCTTCGAGCGCGTCGGTCTCGATGCGCACGCCGGCGTTGGCGAACGCGAACACCGGCACGATGAGCAGGCTGACCCACAACGCCAGGCGGGCCTCGATGCGCTCCAGCGGCGATGCCGTCTCGGCCGCCAGGCGGGCCATGTCCTCGAAGGCGATCTCGTTGTGGTCGCGCTCGTCGTCGGTGATGCGTCCGTCGGCGAACGTGGCGTCGACGTCGTCGACGAAGCGGCGGGCCAACGGGGCGAACTCGGCCGGATCGTGGAACGGCACGATCGGCGTGAGGAGCCCGAAGATCACGCCCACGATGGCCGCCTCGACGCCGGCCTGGTGGAAGGCCAGCCAGCACAGCGAACCGAGCACGATGTACGGCACGAGCGAGCGGACGTCGTTGCGGCGCAGCACCACGGTGGCCGCGATGGTGGCGGCCCCGAACGCCAGCCACCCGAAGCTCACCCCCTCGGCGTAGAAGATGGCGATCACGACGATGCCGCCGATGTCGTCGACGACGGCCAGGGTCAGCAGGAAGATCTTGGCGCCCAGCGGCACGCGCTTGCCGGCCAGGGACACCACGCCCACGGCGAAGGCGATGTCGGTGGCGACCGGGATGCCGAAGCCGTGCACGCCCGGGTGTCCGGCGTTCACGGCCAGGAAGATGAGGGCGGGCACGATCATCCCGCCCAGCGCAGCGAGCGCCGGTAGCGCCGCCGCCTTGCGGTCGCGCAGCTCGCCCCGCAGCAACTGGCGCTTGATCTCGAGGCCGGCCAGGAGGAAGAACAGCGACATCGCGGCGTCGTTCACCCAGCCGTGCAGCGTCATGTCGTCGAGCTGCACGAGCTTGCCGACGCGCAGGGTGACCGGCGTCGACAGGAAGGTCTCGTACGCGGCGTGCCAGGGCGAGTTCGCCCACACGAGCGCCACGATGGCGGCGGCCAACATGACCACGCCGGCGGCGGCCTCGATCTGCATGAACCGCAGCACGGGTTGCACGAACGTGCGAGGCACGAAGCGGTCGGACTCGCGCCACGTCGGACGAAGTGACGTGGAGGGGTCGTCGAGGGCGGTGGCCACGAGGCCAGGAAACCCGGCCCCGTGGACCCGGTCAACCGGACAGGGCCCGGTTCACAGAGAAGTCACACTCGCGATACACCGGTGATCTCACGGCTCGACCTGCATGACCGCCACCCCCTCCACCTCGACGTCGGGGACGAGGGCGCCGACGAGCGGCACGTCGGTGCGGACGACCTGGTGAACGGTGGCGCGCACCGTGGTGGGCCCGGCCTCCACCCGGATCGTCGCCGCCGCGAAGGACGCCGGCAGGGCCGCCCGGGCGGCCGCGACGCCGTCGCCGATGGGATCGGCCGACACCGCGGCACCCCGCGCGCCTTCGCGCGCTGCGTGCTCGACCACCACCCGGGCGCGGATGACCACGGCCACCTGCA